>JANXFM010000119.1 GCA_024959975.1 Flavobacteriales bacterium | reverse complement strand
GGTTTGCTGTTTATGAATTCAATACTTTTTTCTACCCCCATTATCATACATGCGGTAGCTAAAGCATCAGCTTGCATACAGGATTCACTTACAATGGTTACGCTCAATAAATTTGTTTGTATGGGTTTTCCGGTTTTAGGATTTATGGTGTGTGCATATTTCATCCCCGTTTCCTCATCCACTTTAAATTTACGGTAATTCCCGGAGCTCGCTACTGCTTTGTCTGTTACTTCGATGATGGCTTGAAAACGGTCTTGTTGAATGTTTTCCGAAGGTTTGTCAATTCCGATGCGCCATAATTCACCGTCGGCATTTAAGCCATGGCATTTTAATTCTCCTCCGATCTCAATCATGTAATTGGTTAGGCCAAGTTTTTGTAAATGTTCTCCAATCAGATCAACCGTAAATCCTTGCGCGATGGCATTAAAATCTATTTGGGTATTCGGGTTTGATTTGACTACTAAACTATCTTTAATGGTTAGTTTTTCGTAGCCTATGGTTTTCATTAAGTCTGCAAGCACCCTCTCATCTTTCTCCGCTATTTCTTCAAATCCGAAGCCCCAGAAGTTAACAACTGGAGCAATTGTTGGGTCGAAAGCGCCATCCGTTTCTTTAGCTATGTTCACAGCCATTTCAAACACACGCATAAATAAAGAGTCTGTTTGCATAGACTCGTTTTTATTGATCTTACTAATAACAGATTCTTCCACATAAGTAGAAAGTGATTGATCAACGGCATGTAATATGCTATCAATATCACTTTGATAATTTACTGCATCGGCACTCATGTAACGAATGTTGTAGGTAGTTCCCTGTGTGTATCCGTAGTTGCTTACCAATACTTTATTTGTGGTTGTCGTTCCACAAGAAATCAGTAGGAGTGAAAGTAGATAGAATAGTTTTTTCATTGTTAATCTCAAAAGTAGTTAAAAATGAGTTTTGAGTGATGAGTTTTAAGTTGAATAACAATGATTATTCAATTAGAAACTACATTTTAATTCATAAATTAAAACTCAAAACTTAGAACTTAAAACAAAAAAGACTCGCAAAGCGAGTCTTTTTTGTTTTGTATTGATTATCCACCGAAGTCATCAAAGGCAACGTTTTCTGGAGGTACGCCCCAGTCGTCGCACATTTTAAGAATAGCCTGGTTCATCATTGGAGGACCACAGAAGTAGAACTCAATATCTTCAGGAGCTTCGTGAGGAGTTAAGTGGTGCTCGATTACCGCATTGTGTACGAAACCTAAGAAACCATCTCCTTCATCGTCTAAACTGTTTTTCTCTTTCCAGTTGTCTTCCGGAGCAGGCTCAGAAAGTACCAGGTGGAACTTGAAGTTCGGAAACTCCTTTTCTATCTGACGGAAGTCTTCTTCATAGAATAATTCACGCTTTGAACGTCCACCGTAGTAGTAGGTTACTTTACGACCCGTTTTTAAGGTGTGGAATAGGTGGAATAAATGTGAACGCATTGGCGCCATACCTGCACCACCACCGATGTAAACCATCTCAGTGTCGGTATCTTTGATGAAGAATTCACCATAAGGACCTGAAATAGTTACTTTATCACCTACTTTACGAGAGAATACGTAAGAAGAACAAATACCCGGATTTACATCCATCCAAGCATTCTTTTCTCTATCCCATGGTGGTGTAGCAATACGAATGGTTAGCATAACGATGTTTCCTTCGGCAGGGTGATTGGCCATAGAGTAGGCACGGAAACACTCCTCTTCGTTCTTCATTTTTAATGGCCATAAACCGAATTTATCCCATTCACCTTTGAACTTGTCCGGTCCGGCAGGATCGTTTGGCTCCGGGCGAATATCCATGTCTTTAAAGTCAACTTCGATTTCTGGAACATCAATCTGTATGTATCCACCTGCTTCAAAGTCTAGCGTTTCCCCTTCAGGTAATCTTACGATAAAGGCTTTAATAAAAGTGGCTACGTTGTAGTTAGAGATTACTTCACATTCCCATTTTTTAATTCCGAAGATTTCTTCAGGAATTTCAATGTTCATGTCGTTTTTAATCTTTACCTGACAACCCAAACGCCAGTCATCAGCAATTTCTTTACGTGAGAAGTAAGGCTTTTCGGTAGGAAGAATTTCTCCTCCCCCTTCAGTAACCTGACATTTACACATGGCACAAGTACCACCACCACCACAAGCGGATGGTAAGAAGATTTTATTTTCACCTAAAGTAGAAAGGATTGTGCTACCTGCATCAACTTCGACTTCTTTTTCACCATTTATGACAAGCTTCACTTTTCCACCCGGAGATAGTTTTGCTTTGGCAAACAAAAGGACTCCTACCAGCGATAATACTACGGCAAGAAATACCAATATTGTTGTTATAAGTGTAATACCCATTGTATTGTCTTTTCAGAATTATAATTGAATACCCATAAAGCTCATAAAGGCGATACCCATCAAACCGGTAATGATGAAAGTAATACCTAAACCTCTAAGTGGAGCAGGAACATTTGAATAACGTATCTTTTCGCGTATGGCAGCAATGGCTACAATAGCTAATAACCAACCTACACCCGAACCTAAACCAAAAGCTGTTGCTTCTGCGATGGTAGAGTATTGTCTTTCCTGCATAAATAAAGCACCACCTAAGATGGAACAGTTTACTGCGATCAATGGAAGGAAAATACCTAAAGCACTGTAGAGGGCAGGAGATACTTTTTCAACGATCATCTCAACCAACTGTACCATAGATGCAATAACGGCGATGAACATGATAAAGCTTAAGAAAGATAAATCTACATCAGCCAGATCATCAGACAGCCATGCTAAAGCACCTGCCTTTAATACGTAGTTTTCTAAGAGGTAGTTAATTGGCACAGTAATACCTAATACGAATATTACGGCTGCACCTAAACCAACAGCAGTTTTTACTGTTTTCGAAACCGCCAGATAAGAACACATCCCCAAGAAATATGCAAAAATCATATTGTCTATGAAGACGGACTTAACGAATATGTTTACTAAGTCTTCCATTGTCTTAATTTTCTTCGATTAGGTCTTTGTTTCTACTACGTTGTGCCCATATGATCAAGGCAACAGTGATTAAGGCCATAGGAGGCAAGATCATCATGTTGTTGTTCATGTACCCTAATTCATAGAATGATTCCGGGATAATCTGAAAGCCCCATATTTTTCCTGAACCAAAAAGTTCACGGAAAAATGCTATGGCTACTAAGATCCATGCATATCCAATTGCATTACCAAAACCATCCAATAGAGAAGGCCAGATTTTATTACCTAGTGCAAAGGCCTCTAAACGTCCCATGATGATGCAGTTGGTAATAATCAAACCGACGAATACCGATAGTTTTTCAGATACGTCGGGTAAAAAGGCTTTCAATAATTCGTTAACCAAAATTACCAAAGCGGCAACGACGACTAATTGAACGATGATACGAATTCTTGAAGGGATTAGATTACGCATTGCCGAAACAATTACGTTACCAAATATCATTACTGCTAATACCGATACAGACATAACAAAAGCTTGCTCAATCTGTACGGTAATTGCCAGTGCAGAGCAGATACCTAATACTTGTATGGAAATTGGATTCGCCCCGTCTAGCGGGTCTGTCATAAGCTTGCGATTCTTCTTTGAGAATAATGCTTCTTTCTTTTCTGCCATGACTCTAATTTAATGTGTTAAAGTAGTTTACATAGACTCCTAGTGTACGAGTGGTCATTTCCTCTACACCTTTCGAAGTAATGGTTCCACCTGTAATACCGTCAACTTTAGAGTTCAAGCCAGAACCCGAACCGTCTTTTACTACGATGATGGGTTGGAATACTCCGGAAGTGTCTGCAACGGTTTCTCCTGTGTATTGATCAGAGTAAGAGGCGTACTTAATTTCAGCTCCTAAACCGGGCGTTTCTGTTTTGTGGTCAAAGGTTGCACCATAAATAGTGCTGTAGTCAGACTCTAAGGCAACAAAGCCCCAGATAGGTCCCCATAGTCCTGTGCCAATTACAGGTATTACGTAATATTTATTACTGTCCTTTTCACAAATGTAAAGCGGGTAGTTGCGATCTGTTGCAGCTAATTTTTTATCTCGGAATTCTTTTTTGATATCTACATCAAAAGCTTCAGCGCTTAGGTCTTTACCTGCAATGATTTTAGAATCTACGACGTACTTATCATACATTTCTTGTGCATTATCGCGAGTAGCCTCAACATTAATAGCACTTAAAATACTAATCATCTTTTTGTCGGTAGCATTTTTATCCTGACGCGTTTTAAGCCCTTGAGAAGCTACCGCCAACAAAGCACCTACGACTACCACCATAACAATGGCGAAGCTGAAAGTGTATCCGTTACTGTTTTTATCGATTGCCATATCTCTGAATTAAGCCGTTTTTACTCGTTTCATTCTTCTGTTGATGTTGGCAGAAACTACATAGTGATCTACCAATGGTGCCATCACATTCATAAATAGGATCGCCATCATCACTCCCTCAGGGTATGCCGGGTTTACTACACGAATTAAGATGGCCAACAAACCGGTTAAGAACCCGTAGATCCATTTACCTTTATTTGTTTGTGCCGCAGAAACCGGATCGGTAGCCATAAAGACCATACCGAATAAGAATCCACCCATTACAATTTGGTGAATGGCAGGAACAGCCATGTAAAGGTTGTCTGCACTATCAGCAAATCCGTTAAAGATTAATCCCATTGCGTATCCACCTAAGAGCATTCCGATCATTACTCTCCAGGAAGCAATTCCTGAGATTAATAATAAGGCTGCACCTATCAAGATGGCTACACCGGAAGTTTCAGCAATAGAACCCGGGATGATTCCGATAAAGCTTTCCATAATGGAAGGAATGGCATTTACACCGCCTTCAATAGCGTTTGCTAATGGAGTAGCTCCGGAGAATCCGTCAACGGCTTGTTCACCACCTAGTGAGATCCATACTTTATCACCCGACATCATGGTTGGGTAAGCAAAGAATAAGAAAGCACGTGCTGTTAAGGCAGGGTTCAAAATGTTCATACCTGTACCACCGAATACCTCTTTACCGATAACAACGGCAAAAACAACGGCTACAGCTAACATCCATAATGGAAGGTCGGCAGGCATGATCATTGGGATTAATAAACCTGTTACTAAGTATCCTTCGTTTACCGAGTGACCTCGAGAGATGGCAAAGGCAAATTCAATACCCAAACCAACACCGTAAGAAACGATAATCATTGGAAGGATTTTAGTAGCACCGTAAATTAAGGATTCAACACAATCAGGCTCCGTTATACCTAGAGCTAAAAAGTGTTGGTACCCTGTGTTCCACATTCCGAAGATCAATGCGGGGATTAAAGCCAGTACCACGGTAAACATAGTACGCTTTAAGTCGATCGCATCGCGCATGTGCGCTCCAGTATGTGAAGTGTGATCAGGAACAAATAAGAAAGTTTCAAATGCGTCGTAAGCTGGGTATAGCTTTTCAAGTTTCCCACCTTTCTCGAAGTGAGGCTTTACGCTGTTTAGTATATTCTTGAATAATTTCATGGTCTTGTCTTTAGCTACATTCTTTTCTTACCAAGTCCAAACCTTCGCGAAGAATCTCTTGTACAGGAATCTTCGAAGTACAAGCAAATTCACATAAAGCGAAATCTTCTTCAGCCACTTCGTAAATACCTAAGTTCTCCATCAACTCGATATCGCCAATCATAATGGCTTTAATCAAGTGTTGAGGGTAAACATCCATAGGAAGTACTTTTTCGTACTGTCCTGTAACTACGTATGCGCGCTCTTCACCATTCATATTGGCAGAGATTGCGTATTCTTTCTTTGGGTTAATCCAAGAGAAGAATGTTCTAGATAATGAGAACTTGCTGAAACTAGG
>JANXFM010000048.1 GCA_024959975.1 Flavobacteriales bacterium | reverse complement strand
AAAAGTATTACCCTGTAGTGAGTATGTTTTTAGCATCTATTTCAGATTACAAAATTCTCTGGGAGAAAATCACTTGAGTGGTATTATATGGGCAATCCTTTCTGCAATTAGTTTTGGAATATTCCAAACAATTAACAGAAAAGCTGGCATTCATGTGAATGTCTACTATCATACTTTCTTTTTGATGACAATAAGCACTTTTTTTATGGTTTTGTCAACCATAATTATTGAAGACATTAAACACCTTGTTCTACTTCTCACCTGGCAGGGAATTTTTTATTTTGCTATAGCCGGAATGATACATTTTGTTGTCGGCTGGACACTTTTGACGGTCAGTCAGAAGCAAATTGGAGCATCAAGAACCAGTGCCTTGGTTGGTACAGCACCCTTGTTTGCTACACTGATTGGGTATCTTATGTTTAACGAAATCCTCTCATTTATTACGCTTGTAGGAATTATTTCTATCGTAGTGGGCGTATACCTTATAACAAAAATTTAAGATTGAATAATTTACATATGCGATTGAAATTTTTTCTACAATACCTGCCTGGTTTAGGAATTGCCTTGTGTTTCTCAAGCAGTTCTATTTTTATTCGCTACGGACTTGAAACGATCCCTTCTCCTCTTTTTGGAGTTACCGTAGGAATGACTTTCTGTACTGTTACATATGGTTTCATTTTGTTGATTCGTTACCTTTTTGGGATTGAAACCCAAAAATATTTTTCATATTCTAGAAAAGAGGTTGTTTTATTATTTATAGCCGGAATATTTGTAGGTTTTGGAACATTATCTCGTTGGGTAGCAATTGATTTGGCTCCCATAGGAATAGTTATCGGTTTGAGCGGTTTAACTATCCCAGTAGTCTTAATACTTTCTCCCATCTTTATGGGACGCAAAGTTGAAAATGTTACGTTGCGGGTATGGCTTGGAGCAGGTCTTATCACATCTGGTGCATCTATCATAACCATTTATGGATAAATTTATGATTATAGATACTCATATACACATCATTGTCAATGAAATAACACAGAAAATAACAAAAGATCCATGGTCACCGAATACAGGTTACGAAAATGGTAAACCTTTTGTCGAGTTTGGAGGTAAACGACTCAATTCCGCACTTCATGAATTTGTTGATGTAGACAAAATTCTAAACAAACAGACAGAAGCCGGTATTAATAAAACCTTGTTGAGTCCATGGTCTAGCCTGTTTCGATATGATTCAGATGTAAGCACCACCCTAAGTGTCAATAGAATTCAAAACGATGCTTTGGCCAGAATAGCTTCTGAATACAGTGATCAAATCATTGCCTTGGGCATGATTCCTTTGCAAGACGTAAGCTCTGCAATATCAGAATTGAAATACTGCATGGACATAGGACTGAAAGGGGTAGAGATCGGCACCAATATAAATGGTAAATATCTTGGAGAAGAAGAATACCGTCCTTTCTGGGCCATGGTCGAGAAACTTGGTGCATTTGTTCAAATTCACCCTGTACCGGGTTTGGGTGGACAAACAAACAAACAATATTACCTCTGGAATGCGTTTTCCAATCCCGCTGAGACTGCTCTTACTGCTTCACATATGATTCTTTCCGGTTTAATGGAAGAACATCCGAAACTGAAAATCCAACTCTTTCATGGAGGGGGTCATCTTCCCTATCAGATTGGACGACTTGACCGGGCTTATGAAATGCGTCCAGAAGCTAGTAAAAAGATCAGCAGAAAACCTAGTGAATATTTGAAGATGTTTTATTTTGACACAATTACACACTCCAGTGATGCCTTGAATTACCTCATAAATCTTGTCGGTGCAGAGCAAGTCATGATGGGATCAGATTATCCCTTTGACATGGGGTATGAGCGGCCAACTGAACTGGTTGATGAATCGAATCTCTCAGAGACAGAAAAAAATAAAATAAAATATGATAATGCTGAACGTCTGTTTCAAATATAATTCGATTCATAATCAATTTTAAATACAACTCAATGAATGAGAAATATTTCTTGAGGATTTACTCAATTTAATTATCCTTTGGTCGTAGAGTATTGAGGTTTTTTTTGGAGGGTGACTTTCAATGATAGAAGACTTGGAATATCTAAAAAATTTAGTTGTATACCTTTTATCAACTCCAGACAATTAATTGGTTACAATTTTAATTGAAACAAGTCGTTTATTTTCCTGAAATAGAACAAGCTGTTGTAACTGTAGCTGGGCACCCAATTGGTTTTTAATTCAAAGCAGAAGAATTAAAACAGTTTGTGAAACTACTAACTTAAAATCAAACTTTATTTTCTAATAACCCAATGGACCGCCAACATTGCCAAAGTGGTCAATTAAGAAAGAAAAAAGACCCAATAAATATTTGTTCTTTAAACTAATTTGGTAAAACAGAAAAGGTGGTCAGACATTTTTGATAATGATTGGGGAATTGTATCTCTTTTCGTCCATTGGAATCATCTATTTTATTATGAAAAACGGCATTCATGTAGTAAGTTAAACAAGAATTTTTTATAGTGCATCTCAATTTGTTTTTTCGTGCTTCAATGGATAGGTACAGGTATTTTAAAAATGGCTTAATGATAAAATGTATTAATTAAGAGATAAAAATGATTGAGGAAATGTTCATTGTAGATCAAAAAATAGATGGAAAAAACGTAAAACTTATGTACGTTGAAACTTGGGACGGTCTTTATACTGCTGTTGGCCTCAGGATTCCAAATGGAAACGGACCTTTTCCTCTTGTACTTTTTTCATATGGAAATGGCGGTGAGGGAATGCCTTGGATCATAAAGGCTTTTGAAAACAAAGCATATACCATTAATAAATTTGTTGAAGCCGGATTTGCATGCGCTTGGATTCGTTATCGAACTGAAGTCGAATTAGGATATAACAATGGCGGACCACTTATCAGGGACAAAAGACAAGGCAGTGATTTGTTCAACCGCTCTCCATTGGAATACGAAGATGAAATTTCTGTTGTAGAGCAACTTAAATCATTACCTATAATAGACTCTAACAGAGTTGGACTTGTTGGTATGAGTCATGGTGGAGAAATGGCCTTGAAGATCATATCTGAGTATCACGGGTTGAAGGCTGTTGTAGCAAGTGAACCTGCTGCACATGAATTTTTATGTCTGAATCCAGATAAAACGACTTTCATAAATGAAGAGACCCAGCTAAGAAACATTGAAAAAATGGAAATGTATGAATTAGAAAAAGTTTTGGAAAGAATCGATCTCCCAAGAGCAAAAGATAGAATCAATAAGATAAGAACACCAATCTTTATAATGGGGAGAAATAATGACCATCTTCAGGGGATCTTTAAGGCAGTCTATGATTTATTAAATTCGTCAGGGAAAGATTCAGAATGGAATACATATAATCATGATCTTCACGGTTTTCTATTTCCTGAAAAAAACAGCAAAGGAAAATATCAAGTTGATGAAATCCAAACTGAAGCTATAAGCGATACGCTATATTATATGTCGAAACACATGAAAATCTGATGACATTAAATGAGGCTTAAGATAAAGACATAGCACTTCGCGAAGTCGGTTACCATACTTAACGGTTTTGAAATTAACCTGAACTAGTACAGCCTAAAAATGTGGAACTACAACTGGGACACTCATCATTCT
>JANXFM010000035.1 GCA_024959975.1 Flavobacteriales bacterium | reverse complement strand
CGATGTTCTTACGAACACGCATTTTGATACGCTTTCTTCTATATTCTTTTGACAATGCCATAGCTTCTATTTTTAGCCTGCAGTTTTACCTGCTTTTCTTCTAATTTGTTCACCTACGAACTTAATACCTTTTCCTTTGTATGGCTCAGGTTTTCTCATAGAGCGGATTTTTGCCGCTACCATTCCGATAAGTTGCTTATCATGTGACGTCAATTTCACGATAGGGTTTTTACCCTTTTCTGAAATTGCCTCTACTTTAACCTCAGGACAAATTTCGATCACAATATTGTGAGAGAAACCTAAACTAAGCTCAAGTTGTTGACCTCTGTTTGCTGCACGGTAACCTACACCTACAAGTTCAAGCTCTTTTGTGTACCCTTTTAAAACTCCTTCGATCATGTTGTAAATCAATGCACGGTATAAACCATGCTTAGCTCTTGATTCTTTTTGATCGTTTGGTCTTTCAAGAGTAACAACAGATTCCTCGACTCTTACGGCGATTGGTTCTGTAACCTGCAGAGATAGTTCCCCAAGCTTACCTTTAACGGTAACTTCATTTGATGAAGATACTGCAACGGTAATTCCTTCAGGAATTATGACCGGTTGTTTACCTATTCTTGACATTTCTTAACGTTTTCCGTTGATTAATAAACGTAACATAACACTTCACCACCCACGTTTAATGTGCGTGCTTCTTTATCCGTCATCACTCCTCTAGAAGTTGAAACGATAGCTACACCCAAACCGTTTAATACTCTTGGCATCGATGACGAAGAAGAATACTTACGTAGGCCAGGCTTAGAGGCTCTTTTTAAAGAAGTGATCGCGGGCATTTTCGTAATTGCATTGTATTTCAAAGCAATCTTAATGCTACCCTGTGCATTGTTGTTTTCGAACTTAAAGTTCAAGATATAACCCTGATCTTTTAAGATCTTTGTTATCTCTTTTTTTAGATTTGACGCAGGCACTTCAACGACTCTGTGATTCGCCATGATGGCGTTACGAAGACGCGTTAAGTAATCTGCTATTGGATCTGTATACATAATTTGTAACTTTTATCAGTTTACCAACTCGCTTTTTTAACACCTGGGATCAATCCGAAGTTTGCCATCTCACGAAATGTAACACGAGAGACACCAAACTGACGCATGTAACCTTTAGGTCTACCCGTTAATTTACAACGATTGTGTAAACGTACAGGAGATGCATTTTTAGGAAGTTTTTGCAAACCTTCATAATCGCCTGCTGCTTTTAAAGCGGCGCGCTTTTCAGCGTATTTTTCTACCAGTTTTTGTCTCTTAAGCTCTCTGGCTTTCATTGATTCTTTTGCCATCCTACTTATTTTTTAAATGGTAAACCAAATTCCTTTAACAACTCATAAGCTTCCTTATCGGTATTAGCAGATGTTACCATAGTAATATCCATACCGGTAATCTTATTCACCTGATCAATAAAAATCTCCGGGAATATGATTTGCTCTTTGATACCCAAATTGTAGTTTCCTCTACCATCAAATCCTTTAGGATTGATTCCGTGAAAGTCACGTACTGCCGGTAAAGCTGTTGAAACTAAACGATCTAAGAATTCGTACATATGCGCTCCACGCAATGTAACACGTACACCAACCGGCATAGCTTTTCTTAATTTAAAGTTCGAGATATCTTTCTTAGATAGGGTGGCAACAGATTTTTGACCTGTAATACGAGTCATTTCATCTATAGCAACATCAACTAATTTCTTATCTGCTGTTGCTTCACCAACACCTTGATTAAGACAGATTTTCTCTAACTTAGGCACTTGCATGATGTTTTTGTAACCCATGCGCTCCGTGAGAGCCGCAACAATCTCGTTGCGATATTTCTCTTGTAGTCTTGGAGTGTACGACATTATATAACCTCCCCTGTTTTTTTAGAGTATCTCACCAACTTGCCATCTTCATTCAATTTTCTTCCTGTACGGCTCGCCTGACCTTTCGAATCAACAACCATAAGGTTAGAAACATGAACAGAAGCTTCACTCTTAATGATTCCTCCTTGAGGATTCGAAGCGCTAGGCTTTGTGTGTTTCGATACCATGTTAATACCTTCTACGAAGGCTCTTCCTTTTTCAAGATCTACAGAAGTTATTTTTCCGGTTTTCCCATTATCGGTACCAGAAAGTACTTTTACTGTGTCTCCTTTTTTAATGTGTAATTTCGACATCCTAAATCGTTTTTATAACACCTCTGGTGCTAGTGAAACTATTTTCATGTACTGCTTGTCACGTAATTCACGAGCCACCGGCCCAAAAACACGTGTACCTCTCATTTCTCCTGTAGTGCTCAACAAAACACAAGCGTTATCATCGAAACGGATATACGATCCATCCTGACGACGTACTTCTTTCTTTGTACGAACTACCACAGCAGTAGATACCTGACCTTTCTTTACTGTACCTGCTGGAATAGCAGATTTAATAGTAACGACGATCTTGTCTCCTAGTGAGGCATATCTTCTGCGAGTACCACCTAATACGCGAATACAAAGTACTTCTTTGGCTCCGGTATTGTCGGCTACTTTTAATCGACTTTCCTGTTGTACCATTTTACTTTGCTCTTTCTAGGATTTCTACTACTCTCCAATTCTTTGTCTTACTCAATGGACGAGTTTCTATGATGCGTACGGTATCACCGATATTACAATCATTCTTGTCATCATGAGCAACAAACGTAGAAGATTTCTTTACGAACTTCCCATACATCGCGTGTCTTTCTTTACGTTCAATAGACACGGTAACAGATTTGTCCATTTTGTTGCTCTTCACAACACCAACACGTTCTTTTCTAAGATTTCTAGTTTCCATCGTTGTTTTTATGCTTCTAGTTCTCTTCTTCTAACTTCTGTTAGAATACGCGCAACTGTTTTCTTTGTTTCACGGATTTGAACAGGATTCTCTATTGGAGATACTGCATGTGCTAAATTTAATTTAGCCAATGTAGCTCTTTCCTCGGTGAGCTTTCCTACCAACTCCTCAGTTGACATTTCTATAATTACAGCTTGTTTCATCGCTAATAATAATTTTATCGATTAAGCTTCAACGTAATCTCTACGGATTACGAATTTAGTTGTTATAGGCAACTTTTGTGCTGCCAAACGAAGGGCTTCTTTTGCAACTTCCAAAGACACACCGTCCAACTCGAACATGATGCGACCCGGTCTAACAACAGCTGCCCAGTATTCTGGAGCACCTTTACCTTTACCCATACGTACTTCCGCAGGTTTCTTAGTAATAGGTTTGTCTGGGAAAATACGAATCCACATTTGTCCTTCACGCTTCATATAACGCGTTGCAGCGATACGTGAAGCTTCAATCTGACGAGATGTGATCCAACATTCTTCCAAAGCTTTAATAGCGAAAGATCCAAAAGCAATTTGGTTACCACGTCCGGCATTACCCTTCATGCGACCCTTTTGCATTTTACGGAACTTCGTTCTTTTTGGTTGTAACATCTTTCTTACGTTTTAGTAGAGCTTATTACTACTTTCTTTTTCTACGTTGTGAACCACCTCTGGCACCACGACCTGACTTTTTAGGACCTTTCGATAAAGTTTCGATAGGCGTTAAGTCACGTTTACCATATAACTCACCTTTACAGATCCATACTTTTACACCTAAAACACCATAGGTAGTATGAGATTCTACAAGAGCGTAGTCTATGTCCGCACGGAAAGTATGTAATGGTGTTCTACCATCTTTAAACATTTCTGAACGTGCCATTTCAGCACCATTCAAACGACCTGAAACTTGAATCTTAATACCTTCAGCACCCATACGCATAGCAGAAGCAATCGCCATCTTTACCGCACGACGGTAAGAGATACGACCTTCAATCTGACGAGCAATGGATTGACCTACTAGTTTGGCATCAACTTCTGGTCTTTTGATTTCAAAGATGTTCACCTGAACATCTTTCTGAGTTAATTTCTTTAACTCTTCTTTTAATCGATCTACTTCCGAACCACCTTTCCCGATAATAATACCAGGTCTTGCAGTACAAATAGTAATAGTAACGAGCTTTAGGGTACGCTCGATGATCACTTTAGAAACGCTTGCTTTAGCTAAACGAGCATCAATATACTTACGTATTTTGCTGTCTTCTGCTAATTTATCACCGAAGTCTTTTCCGCCATACCATGCCGAATCCCATCCTCTGATGATTCCCAAACGATTCCCTATTGGATTAGTCTTTTGTCCCATATCAGCTTATTCTTTTTCTGATTTACTTCCCACCACGATTGTAACGTGATTTGAACGCTTTCTAATTCTGTGAGCTCTACCCTGAGGAGCCGGACGTAAACGTTTCAATACTCGAGCACTGTCGACTTGAATTTCTTTTACGAACAAACCACTGTCTTCCATACGAGCATCTTCATTCTTTGCCTGCCAATTGGCAAGGGCAGAAAGAAGAAGTGTCTCTAAACGAGCAGAAGCCTCTTTCGTGTTAAACTTCAAAATTTGAAGAGCTTTGTTTACCTCAACTCCACGTACCAAATCAGCCACAAGACGCATTTTTCTCGGGGAAGTAGGGCAATTGTTCAGCTTTGCAAAAGCCACGTTTGAACGCGCTTCTTTCAACGCTACTGCCGTATTATGTTTTCTTTTTCCCATGATTAAGGCTTAATACTGTTATCTTTTACCTTTATCTTTTTTACCACCATGACCTCTATAGGTACGGGTAAGGGCAAATTCGCCCAACTTATGACCTACCATGTTTTCAGTAACAAAAACAGGTATGAACTGACGACCATTGTGTACAGCTATTGTTTGACCAACAAAATCAGGCGTAATCATCGAGGCTCTAGACCAAGTTTTGATTACCGATTTTTTGCTTGCCTCAGCATTTGCCAGAACTTTTTTCTCTAGCTTAAAGTGTACGTAAGGTCCTTTTTTTAGTGAACGCGCCATAACTTTTTATTTCTTTCTTCGTTCAACAATATACTTATTGGTAGCCTTCTTCTTAGCGCGAGTTTTATAACCCTTCGCCGGGATACCATTTCTAGAACGTGGGTGTCCACCAGAAGATTTACCTTCACCACCACCCATCGGGTGATCAACCGGGTTCATAGCAACTCCTCTAGTTCTTGGACGACGTCCAAGCCATCTAGAACGACCTGCTTTACCTGATCTTTCAAGGCCTTTCTCACTATTAGTAACAACACCTATCGTTGCTAAACAAGTAATTAACACCATTCTCGTTTCCCCTGAAGGAAGTCTAAGAATTGCGTACTTACCCTCTCTTGCGACTAATTGTGCATATGCACCTGCGCTACGAGCCATTACGGCACCTTGTCCCGGACGAAGTTCAATGTTGTGAACAATTGTACCTAAAGGGATATCACTTAAGAAAAGTGAATTACCTACTTCAGGAGCTGCACCTTTACCAGACACAATTTTGTCCCCAACGTTTAGACCATTCGGAGCAATGATATACCGTTTTTCACCATCTGCGTAAACTACCAAGGCAATACGAGCCGTACGGTTTGGATCGTATTCTATTGTAGCCACTGTAGCTTCCATACCAAACTTCTCTCTTTTGAAGTCTACGATACGGTAACGCTTCTTGTGACCACCACCGATGTAACGCATCGTCATACGCCCGGAATTATTCCTACCTCCGGAACGCTTCATCGGTGCAAGCAAAGACTTCTCAGGTGTAGCTGTCGTAATACCATCAAAGGTATTGACCACCTTGTGTCTTTGACCTGGTGTTGTTGGTCTTAATTTTCTAACTGCCATAACTTAATTAAATATTGCTATAAAAATCAATACTTTCTCCATCAGCTATATCAACAATAGCTTTTTTGTAAGAATTTGTTCTACCGCTAATAACGCCACCTTTCGTGTTACGAGATTTTGCTTTACCTGGGTAGATCATTGTTCTTACTTTCTCAACAGAAACACCATACATTTTCTCTACAGCATCCTTGATTTCAAGCTTGTTAGCTCTTCGATCAACGATAAAACCAAAACGATTATACTTTTCGCTTTCGTCTGTCATCTTCTCGGTAATTACCGGTTTTATAAGAATGTTCATCGTCTGTTTAGCTTAAAATGTTCTCAATTTTCTCTACAGCACCCTCAGTCAATAAAACTGTCCCCGAATTAAGAATCTTGTAAGTACTTAATTCTGAGGCGTTTACAACTTGGGTACGTTGTAAATTTCGCGACGACAAATATACATTTTTATTTGAATCCGCAAGCACCAACAACGTTTTTCTACCGTTAAGACCAAGGTCTCCAATCATTTTTGAATACGAAGATGTTTTAGGAGTTTCAAAGGTGAAATTTTCTAAAACAACGATAGCTTCCTCTTTTGCTTTAATTGTAAAAGCAGATTTACGAGCTAAAGTCTTTAACTTTTTATTCAATTTGAAAGAATAGTTTCTTGGACGAGGTCCAAAAGCGCGACCACCACCACGAAATACAGGAGACTTAATACTACCTGCACGTGCTGTACCCGTACCTTTTTGTTTCTTGATCTTTCTTGTACTACCTGTGATCTCTGCTCTCTCTTTAGATTTATGCGTACCCTGACGTTGATTAGCCAGGTATTGCTTGACATCTAAATAAACAGCGTGATCGTTGGGTTCGATCCCGTAGATCTCATCGTTTAAAGATACTTTTCTACCTGTATCTTTACCCTTAATGTCTAATACTACTGCTTCCATTATTTCTCGATCGTTAAGAGTGAGTTTTTCGGTCCTGGTACAGAACCCTTAACAACTAATAGGTTTTTATCCTTGATCACTTTTAAGACCTCTAGGTTGGGAACAGTTACCTGATCACCACCCATACGACCTGCCATGCGCATTCCTTTGAATACACGTGCAGGGTACGAAGCCGCACCAATAGAACCCGGAGCACGTAAACGATTGTGCTGACCGTGTGTAGCATCACCTACACCACGGAAGCCGTGACGTTTAACAACCCCTTGAAAACCTTTACCCTTTGAAACACCAGTTACATCAACATATTCACCTTCGACGAAAAGCTCTACATCAACCACATCCCCTAAGCTTAATTCAGTATCGAAACCATCGAATTCCTGAACTTTTACTTTAGGTGTCGTTTTAGCTTTAGCAAAATGACCTGTAAGTGCTTTACCGGCATTCTTTGCTTTCTTTTCGCCATAACCCAGCTGAATAGCCTCGTAACCATCTGTGTCGAGGGTTCTAACCTGTGTTACTACACAAGGACCAACTTCTAAAACGGTACAAGGGATGTTTTTCCCCTGATCGTTAAAGATACTAGTCATTCCTACTTTTTTTCCAATTAAACCTGGCATTTTTGTTTATTTAATGGATAACTAATTAAACCTTAATCTCTACTTCAACACCACTTGGTAACTCCAATCTCATCAAAGCATCAACTGTTTTTGATGAAGAGTTATAGATGTCTAGTAAACGCTTGTAAGAGCTCAACTCGAACTGCTCACGCGCTTTCTTGTTCACGTGAGGTGAACGAAGAACTGTATATATTCTTTTATGTGTTGGCAATGGAATAGGTCCATTTACAACAGCACCTGTAGTCTTAACAGTTTTCACGATTTTCTCAGCAGACTTGTCTACTAAGTTGTGGTCGTAAGACTTTAGTTTGATTCTAATCTTTTGACTCATTGTATCCGAATTAAGAGTTACCGTTAACTTTAGAAATCACTTCTTCTGCTAT
>JANXFM010000134.1 GCA_024959975.1 Flavobacteriales bacterium | reverse complement strand
ACAATGTTTAACTGTTCGATGTTTTTGGTAAATACCGTAGCAATTACTTTCGCGACATAATCTACAGGAACAATATTTAAGCCTGTTTCGCTATTAAGCGCTAATCGTATTGAGGTTCCTTTTACTAGAGGGTTGTTGTGAAAGAATTTTCCAACAAGGTAATACACCATGTATTTAGAAATAAAATATTTTGAGGTCTTGAATATGTTCCCACCTAAAACACTAGGGCGTAAAATCTGTATTTCCACCCCTAATTTATTTCCTTTTTCTCTAAGAAATTTCTCTGTGGCATGTTTAGATGCTTCGTAAAAGTTTCTGTATTTCGGCTCTTTGTTGTGATAATTGTTGTCGATTAAACCACCAATATCGCCGATACTAAAGGCAGTACTAATGTAAGTAAACTTAGTAATGTAAGATGAAAATGCTTCGAAGATGGTTTTTGTAAACTCCAGGTTCTCTTTAAAAAGCACTTCTTTTTGAGAGCGATCCGTAGTAAGGTTAACGCATCCTGCAGAATGAATAAAATAGTTTTTTTCTGAAACCGATAAATAATTAGCAGGGCTTAAAAATTCAGTTGTTTCTAAAACATTTACCTTTTCTAAAATAGCCTTGCTATTTTGAATAACAGAATCCGGAGCCGCCTCATTGGTCAAGATACTTTTCAGCCTTGACTTAGCAGTAATCCTACCTTTTTTACGTATTAAAAGAAAAATAGTATCAAGTTCTTCCTGCTGCAATAGCCGGTAAAGAATCTGAGAGCCTAAAGTTCCCGTAACACCTGTTAGAATGACATTCATCTAGTTTCTTTTTGCAAAAGTAACTTTTCTTATTTAATGCATACTACATGTGGTGTACGTTCTTACCTATTCGAAGTTTTTTACGTACAAGGTTACAAGGAAAATTAATCCAATTCTTCAGAAAGTAATTTGAACTCTAATCTAGGCGACATCTTTTCGTAGACAATACGGTAAACAGAATCGGTAATTGGCATTTTTACTTCAAATTCCTTATTGATCTCCTTAATGCATTTTACCGCATAATA
The DNA here is from genome assembly GCA_024959975.1 of Flavobacteriales bacterium. Lineage (GTDB taxonomy): Bacteria > Bacteroidota > Bacteroidia > Flavobacteriales > UBA7430 > JANXFM01. Next base: position 7,239 of record JANXFM010000134.1, on the reverse strand, counting down.
ACCTTCGGCGATCATATTCATATCCATTTGAGCAGCTTTTACCGAATAGCCTTTACCGATGTAAGTTCCAAAAGTTCTGTTACGACTAAACTTTGAATAAGCCGTTACCAATAAATCGCCTAAGTACGCCGAATCTTTAATGTCTCTTGTAATAGGATGTACGGTGTCTACAAAGCGTTTTATTTCGCGGATCGCATTCGAAACTAATACAGAAAGATAATTATCGCCATAGCCCAAACCATGAGCAATACCCGCAGCAACAGCAACAACATTCTTTAATACGGCAGAATATTCTGTACCATAAATATCGTCGGAAGTAGTCGTTTTAATGTAACGACAAGCTAACTGATCTGCCATAAATTCGGCTACAGAAATATCTTCGCAGGCAACCGTTAAATAAGAAAGACGTTCTAAAGCCACCTCTTCGGCATGACAAGGCCCTGTAATAACTCCAATTTGATTTATGGGTACGTTGTATTCATTTTGAATGTATTCTCCAACAATTTTATTGTGCTCCGGAATAATCCCTTTAACGGCTGAGAAAAATGTTTTAGAGCTTAAATCAATTTGTAAAGTAGATAAGGTTGAATGCAAGAATGCTGAAGGAATCGCTAATACAATTACATCTGCTTCTTCACAAGTAGTTTTCAAGTCGCTACTTACACGAACAACATCTGTGTTAATACGTGCACCGCTTAAATAACGAGGATTGTGCTGCGTTTCTCTAATGTGTTGTGCAGCTTCTTCATTGCGCATCCACCATAAGAGTTCATCGACATTATTTGCCAACATTTTCACAATAGCTGTTGCCCAGCTACCACCACCTATTACGGCTATTTTTTTATCTGTACTCATTTATTTTTCTCTCAAATAAAAATCAATCTTTCCTTTGCTATCCATCAATAAAATGAAGGATTCCATAAAAGAAATGATCTGTGATTCAGCTTCAAAGTTAATCTTTTCTGCATCATCACTCGGTTTGTGATAGTCATCGTGTTTTCCGGTCCAAAAATGTAGTGAAGGGATGCCGGCGTAATAGAAAGCTGCGTGGTCTGATGGTCCGTCTTCTCTTTTCTTTAAGGTCAAGGGAAAAGCCTCACATTCAAGTTCTTTCAAAGAAGATTCCCAAATTAATGAACTACCAATTCCCTCAATGGTTAGTGGCATGTTTGTTTCCATTCTTCCTATCATATCCATGTTTAACACATAGTTTATGTTATTTAAATCCAATGTAGGGTTCATCACATAGTATCGAGAACCTAAGAGGCCTTTTTCTTCAGCTGAAAAGGCAATAAATAAAAAATTGTTTTTTTCTTTAAGCTTGTTCTTTTTTAAGAAATATGCCAATTCCAAAAGGGCAGCAGTTCCACTGGCATTATCATCTGCTCCATTGTGTATTTTTCTTGGCCCCCTGTATTTAGAAGCCTCTCCTCCGTAACCTAAATGGTCGTAATGTGCCATAATCGCTACAGTTCTCTCTGCGCTATTGTCGAGAAATCCGATGATATTATGCGCCTGAGTTGGCACTTCATATTCAGTTACCGATAAACTGGCATTTTCAACGAATTCTATCGGCACATTTGTAAAGGCAGAGGCTTTTATGTATGCCACAGGAATCCCGATTTTTTTTATTCGGTTAAATGAGGGGCTTGGCACTTGTGTTCCTTTGTCGGAATTGTACAGCAATATGGCTAGAGCACCTCGATCTAAGGCTTCAGTGGCTCTACTTGAGAGATCAGGCGCTTTTGCATTTAAATCTTTTGGTGAAGAAATATCCATGAAAGCAATGTAACCATTTACATCTGCGTCCAAACGTTCGTAATCAGAATACCCTTGGTCTGGCATGTGTATTCCATAGCCAACAGATATTACCGGGACGTCTTCTATTTGTCCATTTGAAGAAAGATTTATTGGGTAAAACTGATGATTTAACTTCAGCTTTTTATTATTCAAACTTAATTTGGTTTTATTGGGTTTTTGCTTCACTTTTTCGAAGTAGGAAAATGCCTGGATAAAGCTTTCTGTTCCTTTTGGAGTAAGACCTATTTCCTGCATTCTACCAATAATAAAATCGCGTGCTTTTATCTCACCGGCAGTACCGGGTTCGCGCCCTTCCATTTGGTCGCTAGCCAATTTATTAATATCTGTTTGTAAACGCTTTATTGTTTTTTTGCTCACCTTGGAACAATCCTGAGCAAGAAGTATGAAAGGAAAAAAAAGGGCTAAGAGTAGTGCTATTTTTTTCATAAAGTCACTTTGGTTGTTGGTTGTTGGGGTTATTCTGTCCCGATAGTTATCGGGATTGTTTCAGAATCCCATAGATAACCTACGTATTCTTTTATGTTACTAAATTTAACATCCTATTTATCTGGCACCAAAATACCTACTAATCTACCAACCTACTAAAATACTCTATTCTCCGATTTGACAATTAATCATTTCTTTAGTAGGCTCTTTTGTTGTTTCCTTCTACGTAGTACATAAAAGCTTTGTTAACTACTTTATTCCCTCCGATAGTTGGATAGTCACCGGTAAAGTACCAATCACCTTTATGATTAGGGCAGGCTTGATGTAGCTCTTCTATTCCCTGGAATATGATTTCTACTTTTGTGTTAATATCTTCCGGTCTCAATAGTTCTACTATTTTAGTAGAAATTTCTTCCGGAGTAAAAGGTTTGTAAATTTCTTTCACATAATTAATCACCTCTTCGCTTGGCAGATCAACCTGAGCTTTACATTTTTGATAAACTTCTTGTATGATAGATTCAAGCCCTCTGTCTTTTAATAATTCTATCGCTGCTTTAAAGGCTATGAAATCGCCCATCTTTGCCATATCGATACCATAACAATCCGGGTAACGAATTTGAGGTGCTGAGGAAATGATGACGATTTTTTTCGGATGAAGACGGTCTAATATTCTAAGAATACTCTTCTTCAATGTAGTACCTCTTACAATACTATCATCGATCATGACTAAATTATCCTTTTCACTAACTTGTCCGTAAGTAATGTCGTAAATATGACCTACGAGGCTGTCTCTATTGTTATCGTCGGTAATAAAGGTTCTTAGTTTTGCATCTTTTATGGCGATTTTCTCAACCCGTGGACGTACAGAAAAAATTTCTTTTATCTGTGCTGTAGTGCAATTACTCCCTAAGTCTAATACCCTCTGGGCCTGCTTATCTTTGTAAAGTAGCTCCAGTCCTTCTACCATTCCATAAAAAGAAGTTTCAGCAGTGTTAGGAATAAATGAGAAAACTGAATTTTTCAAATCTCCACCGATACTTTTCATCACCTTAGGGCTAATTAGTTTACCCAGGTTTTTGCGTTCATTGTAGATGTCGGCATCATTTCCTCTGGAGAAATAAATACGTTCAAAAGAACAAGCTTTCTTTTCCAAAGGCTTGGTAACCTCATCCATACTCACGCGACCATCTTTTTTGATGATCAGAGCGTGACCGGGCGTAATTTCTGAAATAGATTCCTGAGGAACATTCATGGCTGTTTGAATAACGGCACGCTCTGAAGCTACCACAACAACCTCTTCGTCTTTGTAGTAGAACCCCGGGCGTATTCCTGCAGGATCCCGAAGAGCAAAGGCATCTCCATGCCCCATTAAACCACACATCACGTAACCACCATCCCACTTTTTAGCAGAATTTACCAGTACATCTTGTACATTGATGTTGGCAGCCATAAACTTGGACATTTCTTGCTTGTCCTCTATCTGATCTTTATTTGCGTGATACAATTGACTGTTTTCTTCGTCGAGGAAGTGCCCTATTTTTTCGAGAATGGTTACTGTATCGGATTTCTCTTTTGGATGCTGACCTAATTCAATTAATTGATCAAAAAGTTCATCAACATTGGTCATGTTAAAGTTTCCAGCCAGAACCAGATTCCTTGTCATCCAATTATTTTGACGCAAGAACGGATGGCAATGCTCTATGCTGTTTCCTCCATAGGTTCCATAGCGAAGGTGTCCTAAAAATAGTTCTCCGGAAAAGGCCGCGTTTTGCTTTAACCATTGTACATCCTGCATTTTTCCGGGATGTTTTTCTTCTAAATCTTCAAACTTTTTGTTGATGTAGGTGAAAACATCTTGTACCGAATTGGCTTTATTGGAACGGTAACGACTGATGTATCTTTTTCCGGGTTTTACGTCCAGTTTAATGTTTGCCAAGCCGGCTCCGTCTTGCCCACGATTTACTTGTTTTTGCATCAACAAGTACATTTTGTTTAAGCCATAAAGAGAAGTACCATACTTTTCCTGATAATACTCTAGTGGTTTTAGTAAGCGAATCATCGCGACACCACACTCGTGTTTCAGCTCGTCACTCATAGCTTTTGGGCAGTAATTTTAGGTCTGCAATTTACATAAAGTTTAGAGATAATTTCCGGCACAAACTCATTTGGGGAAAATATTTATAATTTATTATGACGGAGAATAATTTGTCTATTTATTGTCAAATGTATTTGAAAAAAAGTTGTATTATTGCATGTAGTTATGAAAAACAAAGTTACAAATAGCATTTGGTGGACTTGGATTAGTTAATCTGAGAAGCCCTGCTATGTATCAATCATATTAAAAAGACTCGCTTCTCGCGGGTCTTTTTTTGCTTAAAAAAATAACGATGAACAGACAACAAACAACAAATACAGCTTTTACAGTCTGGTGGTGAAGCTTTTTAGAATGGAAATCTGAGAAGATAAGCTTGTAGTAACGATACATTCACCAAAGCCGGCTTCTTGCGGGCTTTTTTATGCGCAAAAATGAAGAAACACAAAATTTACAGCACCTGTATTAAGGTTTTAGCCGACACAATTACTCCTGTTGGCGCGTATCTGAAAATGAGAGATCATTATCCCAACGCTCTCTTGTTGGAGAGTTCTGATTATCATAGTAAGGAAGATAGTTTTAGTTTTATTTGTCTTCAGCCTATGGCGGGGTTTGAGGCTACCGAAAGAAATTATTCGATTTCAAATCTCGATGGTTCATTAGATCATTTTGAAGTGGATTCCATGACCGAGATGACGGAAGTTTTTAAAGGCTTTTTATCTCAGTTTGAAGAAGCAGAAAACGAAAACCCGATCGGAATATGTGGATTGTTTGGCTACACCTCATTTGAGGCCGTGCAGTATTTCGAAGACATTAAATTGAGACCTAAAAGTGATGATCATAAGGATAATCCCGACATGAAATATCAACTTTTTAGATATGTGTTGGCGATAGATCACTTTAAAAATCAACTTTACATTTTGAAGTATGATACTTCGCCTATTAATTCTGATGATCCGGATTTTAAAAAGCTTTATTCTCAATTAAAAATCGAGCGTACAGAGCAGTTTAAGTTTTCAACTGCCGGGGATGAGTCCAGTAATTTAACGGATCAGGAATATGAAAATGCAGTGGCACGTGGCACGAATCATTGCCGACGAGGGGATGTTTTTCAGGTAGTTTTGTCCAGAGAATTCAAACAAGGTTTTAAAGGAGATGAATTTAATGTGTATCGAAGTATTCGAAGCATTAATCCATCGCCATACCTTTTCTATTTTGATTATGGCAATTTTAAACTGTTCGGTTCTTCTCCGGAATTACAGATTTCTGTTCGAGATAATCAGGCAGTGATTGCACCCATTGCAGGTACTGTAAAGCGAACTGGAAATGCACAAGACGATTTGCGACTAGCGCAAGAAATGAGAGAGAATCCTAAGGAGATCTCAGAACATATTATGCTTGTAGATCTGGCGAGAAACGACTTGAGTCGTAGTGCCGAAAATGTAAAAGTGGAGGAGTATGCCGAAACACAATACTACTCTCATGTCATACATATGGTGAGCAAGGTAAGTGGTGAACTTTTGAAGGGTAAAAGTAGTTTAGATCTCTATTTTGACACTTTTCCTGCCGGAACTCTTTCCGGAGCTCCAAAGTACAGAGCATTACAGATCATAGATGAAAATGAGCCTAGTAAACGTAATTTTTATGGAGGAGCTATCGGGTACTTTGGTTTTGATGGTAGTGTAAATCATGCCATTGTAATTCGCTCGGCCTTAAGTAAAAATAACACGCTTACATACCAGGCTGGAGCCGGTATTGTGGTTGGAAGCACACCTCAGGGTGAACGAAAAGAAATTGATAACAAGGTAGCGGCAATACGTCGGGCCATCATAAATGCAGTAGAAATATGAAACTTTTAGTACTCGATAATTACGATAGTTTCACCTACAACCTGGTGCACATGTTTCGCAGTATGAATATTGAGCATGAGGTGTATCGAAACGATAAGATCAGTCCGGAAGAAGCTTTAAGTTTTGACCTGATCATTCTTTCGCCTGGTCCCGGCATACCTTCGGAAGCAGGAAATATGGGGAAAATAATTGCTGCTTGTGCAGGAAAAAAACCTATGCTGGGAATATGTTTAGGTCATCAGGCAATCGCAGAATATTTAGGGGCAAAATTGCATAATATGTCCACGGTTTATCACGGCGTAAAAAATAAGATAAGCATAATGTCCAATGAAGAGATTTTTGAGGGTATTCCTGAAAAAATTGAAGTTGGCAGATACCATTCCTGGGAAGTGGTTCGTGAAGGTTTACCCGAAAATATTTCTGTCACAGCTGAAGATGAACATGGGACGATTATGGCTCTGTCAGATTCCTCACAAAAATTGTACGGTATTCAATTTCATCCCGAAAGTATTATGACAGAATACGGGGAGCAAATGATTCGAAATTTTTTAAAAATCGCTCAGTCATGAAGGAAACTTTAGAATATCTTTTCGAACACAACACGCTAAGTTGTGAAGAGGCAAAAGAAATGCTGACTAAAATTTCAGAAGGGAATTTTAACACCTACCAAATTAGTTCGTTTTTAACGGTGTTCCGAATGCGTGGAATTACGGTTGAAGAACTTAAAGGTTTTCGTGATGCCCTTAGAAATTTGTGTAAACGTGTTGATCTGGATGCTTATTCACCCATAGATCTTTGTGGTACCGGAGGCGATGGAAAGGATACTTTTAATATCAGCACCCTATCCTCTTTTGTGGCAGCGGGCGCAGGCGCCAAAGTTGCCAAACATGGAAATTATGGTGTGAGTTCTTCTTGTGGTTCATCAAATGTTTTGGAACATCTTGGCTTTCAATTCACAAATGATGCTGATAAAATAGAACGACAAATTGATCGTGCGGGAATTTGTTTTCTCCACGCTCCTTTATTTCATCCGGCGATGAAAGAGGTAGC
>JANXFM010000217.1 GCA_024959975.1 Flavobacteriales bacterium | reverse complement strand
CATTAAATAGTAGGACTCGTCGGTATCTCTACCATTGGCAGCCACCATAAACAACTGACCAATCTTCTCATCCAGGCTCATGGACTGAATTAAAGAATCAGCCCAGGGAGATTCCATCCTCATATAAGGTGGTTCTACAGGTGGTTCGGGAATGGATGATATTCCTTTATCCCAAAAACCCAAAAAGCCCAAAATAATGATAAGTAAACTAAATATCCTTAAATACATTTTATGAATTGAAAGTTGAAAATTAAAGATTAAAAGTTGAATCCCGATAACTATCCGGATTTAACTTATTCACAAGTCTATTATTTGGTAAAGGATTTTTATATTTTCGGGGTTCCTCAAAAGGACTTTTATGAAGCTTTGTATTGCGGAGAAGCCAAGTGTGGCTAGAGAAATAGCTCAGGTTATAGGAGCGAATGAAAAGAAGATCGGTTACTATGAAGGCAATGGCTATCAGGTAAGCTGGACTTTTGGGCATTTCTGTACGCTAAAAGAACCTCACGAATACAATCCTTCGTGGAAAGCATGGAATTTAAGCTACCTACCCATACTTCCGCCTGCTTACGAGATTAAACTCATCCAAAACAAAGGAGTTAAGGAACAATTTGACATCATCAAATACCTGGTTCAAAATTGCGATTCCGTAATCAACTGTGGAGATGCCGGTCAAGAAGGAGAGCTGATACAACGATGGGTTTTAGAATATGCCGGAAATACAAAACCCATTCAGCGATTATGGATCTCGTCGCTTACCAACGAGGCTATTAAAGAGGGTTTTTCCAAACTAAAAGATGGTGCTGAGTTTGATAGATTATACCATGCAGGAAAATCAAGAGCCATAGGCGATTGGGTTTTGGGATTTAATGCCACACGACTTTATACCTTGCGCTATGGTAATGGAAAGCAGGTATTATCGATTGGTAGAGTACAAACGCCAACTTTGGCTATGATCGTAAGTCGGCAAAAGGAGATAGAAAATTTCAAACCAACTCCTTACTGGGTATTACAAACAAAATACAAAAACACGCTTTTCAATGCCGAAGCCGGAAAGTTTGAGAATGTAGAAAAAGCGAAAGAGCAATTAGCTCTAATCTCAAAATCAGAGTTTGAAATTCTCTCTAACGAAACGAAAGAAGGTAAAGAAAGTCCTCTGAGACTTTTCGATCTGACTTCACTTCAGGTTTCATGTAATAACAGATTCAATCTTTCTGCCGAAGAAACTCTAAAAACAATTCAGAGTTTATACGAAAAGAAATTGTGCTCCTACCCTCGTGTAGATACTACTTTCTTACCGACAGATGTTTACCCAAAAATCGAAGGGGTCTTAAAAGGCTTAAAAGTTTACAGTTCGATCACAGCTCCTTTAATCGGAAAACCTATTCGCAAGTCGAAAAAGGTTTTTAACGACAAAAAGGTGACCGATCACCATGCCATTATTCCTACGGGACAAAACCCGAGCTCGGGTTTGACTTACAACGAAAAAATGGTTTACGACCTAATCACCAAAAGATTTATTGCTGCTTTCTACCCGGATTGCACGGTTTCTAATACAACGGTTAAAGGACAAGCAAACACCGTTTTGTTCAGGGCCAGCGGAAAACAAATTTTAGATCTAGGCTGGCGTATTGTTTACGGCAAAGACACTAATGCTGATCCGGATGACAATATCATGCCAGACTTCATTAAAGGTGAAAAAGGTCCTCACACACCTATTCTTGAAGAGAAAAGCACCAAAGCTCCTTCCTGGCATACAGAAGCTTCATTATTGAGAGCTATGGAAACGGCCGGCAAACGTGTTGATGACGAAGAAATGCGTGACTTAATGAAGGAAAATGGAATTGGTAGACCTTCTACACGTGCAGCAGTTATCGAAACACTTTTTAGAAGAAAATACATCGTCAAACAAAAAAAGAAATTGGTTGCTACACCTATGGGGGTTCAATTAATTGACACCATACAAAATGAATTGTTAAAATCTCCTAAGCTCACAGGACAGTGGGAAAAAAAGCTTAGAGACATAGAACAAGGCGCGTACGATGCAAAAGTTTTCCTAAAAGAAATGGAAACCTTAGTGAGTACTGTAGTAAAAGATGTGAAAAATCGCCAATCAGTGAACCGTTTTAGTGAAGCTGATATGAATCTTCGGAAAAAAGTTGAAACACCAGCTTGTCCAAAATGTAAAACCGGAAAGATCCTGAAAGGTAAATCGGCCTATGGTTGTAGCGAGTATAAAACCGGATGTCATTTTGTAATCCTTTTTGAACAATTCGGAAAAAAGCTTAGTGAAAAACAAATATTCCAATTGATCAACAAGAAAAAAACAGGGTGGATGAAAAGTTTTGAAGCTGAAGACTCTCAAATTGAAGGACGCTTACTCTTGAATAAAGAGTTTAAAGTTGAACTGGAAGTTAAAGAGAAAGAGATTCTAAAATGCCCTCGTTGTAAGGAAGGAAGGATCATCGTTGGAAAAACTGCTTTTGGCTGCGAACGTTTTCAAGCAGGATGTAAAACAATTATCCCATTCGATATCTACGGAAAGAAACTTACCGAAACCCAAATAAAACAGTTGGTTAAAAAAGGCGAAAGCCCTTTAATCAAAGGTTTTCTTATCGATGGTGAAAAGAAAAATGGGAAACTAAAATTTAATGAGAACTTCCAAATCTACCTGGAAGAATAAATTTTAAAATAAAAAACTTCACCTTAGCGAAGGTCTTATCTTAGTTTTAGTCAAAATTACTTTTATTAACTTTTTATTCTAGCTTTTCTTTTCCAAAGTGAAAAGTCAAGCCCATTTGAACGGAAAGATTTTTTGCATCAAACACATCTGCAACAAGTATATTATCAAATATCAAATGGAATTGTAAGGGTCCGGGACTCCAAACAAAACCCGTCCCAATATTACTTATACCACTGAAGTTCTGGTAAGATGTCAACAGTTGGAATGATTCAGCAATCTGAAACTGAAACCCCAAACTATACATGTTAAATCGTCCTACAACTCCTTCTCTTGAGTGAAATAATAGTGAAACACGATGTTTCTCACTCAATTCATATTCAGCACCTAAAAAAAGATTTGAATGTAATTTGGTCGAATAAGCTCCTGTACTTTTTATAGACTCCAAAGTCGTTGATAATGAGTCAGATATTTCCTCCATTTGAGCCTCTAAATCTTCAGCTCCCGAACTTGACTGAGTTAAACCCTCAATCACATATTCAACCTGCCCATCCGTTGTATGGTATTCATTATTTTCTTCTGCCCAATCTATACGTCCAATATCATTCAAAGCAAAACTAATCTCCAGCTCTTCAACAGGTTTATAAGTTGCACCTATATCAAATGCAAAACCGGAATTCGATGTTGGATTAAAATTCAAAGAATCACTTATCATGCCCATACCTGAAGTTTGTATAAGCATATCTGCCTGCAAGGTGGTTTCATAAACAGGTACAGATGTCAAATCGGTATAAAAGCCTAAATGTAATTTTTCTGTGTGTACATTAGCAATACCTGTTAAAGCCTTTAAACGTAAACCTAAATTCAACTTCTCAGTTACTTCAATAGCAGTACCTACATAAAAACTATGGTACACAGATACTTCCAGTCGTTCATCATCAAAATTCATTTGACGATTCAAAAAATGAGCATTTCCACGACTTAAATAGTCTACTAGATCACTTGAGACCCGAAGACTAACATCAGTCACCACTTCGTCGCCAAAATAAGCAAAAACACTCTTGTTTTCTCCAAACTTAAACCCTAAGTGGAACAATTGATGCCGAGCATCCAGATGTAAAACATCCTTCTTACCCATATTTGAAATGATAGAGGGTAAATTGATTCGCAAAGAATCGTCTAGTCCTTTTTGGAAGACTTCGTTTAAACTAAAAGGCCACTGCAAT
>JANXFM010000106.1 GCA_024959975.1 Flavobacteriales bacterium | reverse complement strand
TAATGCAATCATCAAGAAAGGTCATGCTGTAGGAAATCACACCTACAATCACTTGAATGGTCGTAATAATAGCCTCCTCTCCTACTTAAGAGATATAAAAAAGTGTGATGAAGTTTTTAAATCAAAACTCTTCAGACCTCCGCATGGCAAACTCAGCAAAAAACAAGGTGCTGCACTAACAAAAGACTATAAAATTATAATGTGGGATGTGCTAAGTGGTGATTTTGACACCAATTTAAGTGGAGAAGAATGTTACAACGCAGTGGTGAAAAATGTCGAAAAAGGCTCTATCATTGTCTTTCACGATAGTAAAAAAGCAGCTCCCAGACTTAAAATTGCGCTTCCTAAGGTTCTTAAAGAATTAACTAATCGAGGCTTTAGTTTCAAGGCTGTCACTTAAATTCTTTAAGTGCCTTTATCAACTGCGCCTTGGGTACCACACCGGATTGCCTCCACAATAAACTTTCTTCTTTATAAATAGCTAAGGTAGGTACAGTACGCACATTTAATTTTTGTGCCAATATTGGGTTTTTATCAAGATCTATTTTGATGATCTTAACCTCATCTCCCATCACATTAGCTACTTCTTTCAATATGGGAGTCAGCGTTTTACAAGGGGCACACCATTCCGTGAAAAAGTCAATTAAAACGGGCTTTTTACTTGCTACTATTTCTCTAAAATCTGCCATACCTAATCTTACATCATCTTACTAAAGCCAAATTAATAACATTTATCGATTTTGTCTTACCCACTCCACATCTTTTAAACTTATTCGCTCTTCAACCTGATTAACTTCTTCTAAGAGGTAATTAACCACTTTTACGACCTCTTCATCACTGATCTTTACAGGAGGCATTAAACTTTGATATGTTTCTCCATTCACAACAATAAGTTCGGCTTGTCCAAACAAAATGTTGTGTATGGCCCTTTTAGGATCTTCAAGAAAGTAATCAGAATCCTTAATCGGAGGAAAAGTCCCTTTCACACCCATAGCATCTGCCTGATGACAAGCAACACAGTGTTTCATGTACAATTGCCTTCCTGTTAAGTCCTTACTTACACTCGACTTGTGCAATTGCTTTAAAGAAGGGTCTTCGGCATTCTGACAAGCTGCAAATAAGAGCCCAAATATCAATAGAATTTTTCTCATTCCTAAATATGACCAGATGATTACTTCAAACTACCACACATATCTTCCGGTCTTACCCAGGCGTCAAACTCATCGGCAGTTAGGTAACCTAAGTTAACCGACTCTTCTTTTAGAGTCGTTCCATTTTGATGTGCAGTCTTGGCAATCTTGGCAGCTTTCTCATAACCTATCTTCGTATTCAAAGCAGTCACCAACATTAAAGAATTGTCTAAATTCTTTTTCAGATTCGCATAATTAGGTTCAATACCTACAGCACAATTTTCCGTGAATGAAACACATGCATCTCCAATTAAACGAGCCGACTGTAGGAAGTTAGCAGCCATGACCGGCTTAAATACATTCAATTCATAATGCCCTTGCGCACCACCTACTGTAATTGCCACATCATTACCCATAACCTGAGCACAAACCATGGTAATAGCCTCACATTGTGTTGGGTTTACCTTACCGGGCATAATAGAAGAACCCGGTTCGTTAGAAGGAATAATAAGCTCCCCGATTCCCGAACGTGGCCCTGAAGCCAATAAACGAATATCGTTGCCGATCTTATTCAATGAAACAGCCAACATTTTCAAAGCTCCATGTGTTTCTACAATGGCATCGTGGGCTGCTAAAGCCTCAAACTTGTTTTCTGCTGTAACAAAAGGAAGTCCGGTAAACTCAGCAATCTTCTCAGCAACCAAAACATCATATCCGGCAGGCGTATTAATACCCGTACCTACAGCAGTACCACCCAAAGCTAGTTCCGAAAGATGATCTAAAGTGTTGTTAAGAGCTTTTAAACCGTGGTTCAATTGAGAAACATAACCCGAAAATTCCTGACCTAAAGTAAGTGGCGTAGCATCCATTAAATGGGTTCTACCAATCTTTACTACATCTTTAAAGGCTTCAGACTTTTTCTTTAATACATCACGTAATTTTTCCACACCCGGAATGGTACATTCAATGACCATTTTATAGGCAGCAATATGCATTCCTGTTGGGTACGTATCATTAGATGATTGTGACTTATTGACATCATCATTCGGGTGGATCGCCTTTTCGATATCGCTTAAAGAACCCCCATTAATTACATGAGCTCTGTTAGCTATTACCTCATTGGTGTTCATGTTTGATTGTGTTCCCGAACCTGTTTGCCAGACTACCAGTGGAAACTCATCATCATGTTTTCCGGCAAGAATCTCCTCACATACTTTAGAGATTAAATCCCGTTTTTCTTCTGCTAAAACGCCTAACTGACAATTCGCATGGGCAGCAGCTTTTTTAAGATATGCAAAACCATACACCACCTCTAAAGGCATGCTTGCAGCTGCACCAATCTTAAAATTATTTCTCGAACGCTCCGTTTGCGCTCCCCAATATTTTTCTGCAGGGACTTTTACATCACCCATTGTGTCCTTCTCTATTCGGAATTCCATAATATGTATTGTTTGCTTAATGCTTGTTTTCCACGGCAAAGATAAGAATCAATATCTATTGCAACCGATTTTTCAATTCCTTGATTTCGTCTTTTAAATCCACCTTTTCGTTTAAACCTAAAGCCGATTCTAATGTTTTTTCAAGAAAGCGTTGATGCACCACAGACGCGTCTCTAAATGCCTTATGATTAATAGACGAAAAAAGCTTGTCTAAATCTCTATTTAAGTTTGATGAATCCTTTGTCAATAAAGCCTCAGCGAATTTACCCCAAACGTATGCTCTCGCCTCCTCATTTGGATGTACTCGATCCTTTTCATAAAACCGATAGTCGCGCAACTCGTCCATAACAATTTCGTAAGCCGGAAAATAATGCACATCTTCAAAAGACTTTTGGATCGCATCACAGGATAAAAGCAAAGCCGACTTAGAAACATTATTTTCATGCACCCCATCACGAATATGACGAACAGGGCTTACGGTCAATAAAATTTGGATCTTCGGATTCTGCTTTTTCAATTCAGAATAAAAAGATTGAAAAACGCTTTGGACCTCCTCAGAACTTGAAAGTTCTTTTGTGAAAATATTCTTAGGCTGTTTATGACAATTGGCTACTACTTTTCCCGAAGCCAATTGATAAAGAAAGGCTGTGCCAAAAGTCAGAATCAAAAGTTTTGATTCTTTCAAATCTTTAGCAACCATCAATTGTAAATCTTGAAGTTTCTTCTTTAAATCAACTTTCGATTCAGCCCAAACAGAAGAATGACAAGAATAATGAAATACAGCTTCATCTCTTTCAAGAAAAATATCCTCGTCAATTTCTAAACCCTTTAATGCATCTGTTAAATTTTGCAATAAAGGGATGGGATGAAACAAAGTCCCGTAGGGATTACTGGTACAAGAAAACTTGTAATGAAGTAATCTATCAGCCATATGCTGTGCAAAACAAGAACCCGCAGAAAAAACCTTATCACTATGCGATAAGTTAAAAGTATATTCGGGTATGGGAACTTGTATCTGCCAGTTCATCTTAGATTAATTCTAGTGCATTTTCTGGTGGGCGACCCAAAACGGCTTTATTGTTTTTTACAACAATTGGGCGTTCGATTAATTTCGGGTTTGCAATCATTGCTGCAATAATCTCATCATCCGTAAGCTCTATTCCTTTGAATTTCTCCTTCCAAATGGCTTCACCTTTTCGAACCAATTGCATTGGACTTATACCCAGCTTAGTCAACAAGTTTTTTAATTCATCAATTGTTGGAGCATCATCCAAGTACAAAACTACTTCGGGTTCTACTCCGTTTTCCTGTAATAAAGCTAAAGTTTGACGACTCTTGGAACATCGTGGATTGTGATATATTTTCATCTCTTTAGTAGATTAGTGTTTTTGTAGGTTGGCAGGTTAGTGTTAATTCATAATGACTAATTAATCATTAAACCTATTCTTTCTGTCCTTCTTGCATCAAATAAGCTTTGATAAAAGCATTTAAATCTCCATCCATCACAGCATGAACATTCGAGCTTTCATGATTGGTTCTCAGATCTTTTACCAGCTTATAAGGGTGCATTACATAATTTCTAATTTGCGAACCAAAGTCGATAGCTTTCTTAGACCCTTCAAGTTTATCTTTTTCAGCCTGACGCTTACGCAACTCCAACTCATATAACTGAGACTTTAACAACTGCATGGCCTTTGCCTTGTTCTCCAACTGAGAACGCGTCTCCGAATTTTCGATCATAATCCCTGTTTCGTGGTGACGTAAACGAACTGCTGTTTCCAACTTATTCACCCCTTGTCCACCTGCACCTCCCGCACGCATAGTTTCCCAAGTGATATCTGAACTGGCAATTTCAATTTCAATACCATCATCAACCAAAGGATAAGTAAACACCGATGCAAAAGAAGTGTGTCTTTTATTCGCAGAGTCAAAAGGTGATAAACGAACCAATCGGTGTACACCATTCTCACCTTTTAGATTTCCGTAAGCAAAGTCTCCTTCAAACTGAAGTGTACAAGATTTTATCCCTGCCGTTTCTGCTTCGTGCATGTCAAGCTCACGAACTTTCATTCCATTCTTCTCGCCCCACATAATATACATCCGCATTAACATATAAGCCCAATCCTGACTCTCAGTACCTCCGGCTCCGGAATTGATGGATAGAATTGCAGGCATATTATCCTCTTCTTTAGATAACATATTTTTAAACTCCAACTCTTCAATAGCCCTTAATGTCACTTTATCTTGATCCTCAACTTCATCTTCTGAGGCCTCTCCTTCCTTATGAAACTCAAAAATCACATCTAAATCTGCAATCGCTGTTTCCACCAACTCATAAGCATCCACCCAAATTTTCTTGGAGCGGATATTCTTTAAAATGCTCTCGGCTTTTTTAGGATCATCCCAAAAGTTTGGGTCGTGTGTCAATCCTTCCTCATCTTCGATGAGCATTTGTTTTTTTTCTATATCTAAGTAGCCATAAAGTGCTTTCAACCGCTCTTTGTAGGCTTTTATCTGATCGATATTTATCATATAACAAATATAGTATTTGGTTGGTAGTTGGTGGTTGTTCGTTGTTGGTTTTTTAACATAGAATAAAAATACACCTGTAAGCCGACAGGTTAGAAACCTGAATTCAGTAGGCAAATATTAGGTACAAAGTATATTAGTAGGTTGGTATTTTAGTACTAGGTATTAAGTACTAGGAATGGATAACTTAAAAACTTATAAAGCACTTTTCACTTTAGGCGCTTCAAGTACTTATAACTTGTAAACTTTGGTAGCTTAGTCGATGGCAATTGTAACTATGAGCCTGCCTACCGTCAGGCAGGCCAGTCGAAGAGTAGACAAATCTAATTCAATTCCTCAAGTGCATCTCGAATCAAATCATATTCAAACCCTCTGGAAACCAAATAGCGCGTTAGTTTAGCTTTTCGCTTGTAAGAATCCTTTTCCTTTTCCAGTTCATTTTTCTTTTGGAGCACTTGCTTTAGAGTTTCTAAATAAGCCTTATCATCGATTTCTTCCATTGCAAAATCAATGCATTTAAAGTAGATATCACGTTTTTTTAACTCTATGCGAATTTTCATTCTGCCCCATTTTGTAATACGAAATTTCCCTCTGGCGAAACTTCGTGCATAGCGTTCTTCATTCAAAAAGTTGAATTGTATCAACTCTCCAATTAATAGGTCTATGGCATCTGGAATTAGGCCCCAAGATTTCAATTTCTTCGTAACCTCCTTATGACATCGCTCCTGATAAGCACAATAAGCTTGAATTTTTTCG
>JANXFM010000112.1 GCA_024959975.1 Flavobacteriales bacterium | reverse complement strand
CGCTCTGATTTCACTTCGCTTTCCATTAGTTGGATCATTACGTTGGCAACGTCTCTTACATCAACAAAACCATTCGTTCCTGTTGTATAAAAAGGCATACCTTTCCATACTTGATGGAAGATCATTGAGCTTCCTCTTTTCCATTCTCCAGGGCCTAAAATGATGGAGGGATTTACGATTACGGCATTTAAACCTTCTTCAACACCTCGCCAAACTTCTAATTCGGAATTGTATTTGCTAATGGCGTAATTGCTATTTTCTGGGCCGTCAAGCCATGAAGTTTCTTCGTTTATGATAGTACTATTTCCAGCCCTTCCTATTGCAGCTACAGACGAAACATGACAGAGTTTTTGTACTTGATAAGCAAGGCATAAATTCACAATATTTGCGGTGCTATCTACATTATTTCGAATCATTTTGTGTTTATGCTTTGGGTTAAAATTTACCCAGGCGGCACAGTGGTATACCTTTGTGATTCCTTCAAATGCAAGTTCTAGTTCTGTAATGTTTAGGAGGTCTGCGTCGACCCACTCAATCTTGTTAAAAAGTTTGTCAGCACCATTGGAGTAATAGGAAAATACTTTTTTCACCAGGTCGAGATTTGAACGATCCCTTTTGGTTGCGCGAATGTTTTCTTCAGTTTTACAAATCTGATAGAGTAGGTGCGACCCTACTAAGCCTGTTGCTCCGGTAACTAATATCATGGAGGAAAGATAAGTAAATACGGTGTTTTATATACAGAATAAAACTCCTATTTTTACCCGTCAATAAATGCACTTACTATGAATTTTGTTGAAGAAATGAAATGGAGAGGTATGATTCACGATATCATGCCCGGAACAGAAGAACAACTACAGAAGGAAATGACTTCGGCCTATATTGGTTTTGACCCTACGGCTGATTCATTGCACATTGGTAGCTTGGTGCAGATCATGACTTTAGTTCATCTTCAAAGAGCAGGTCATAAGCCTTTTGCTTTGGTTGGAGGTGCCACAGGTATGGTGGGCGATCCTTCGGGAAAATCTAAGGAGCGTAATTTACTTTCTGCAGATATTTTAGAGCATAATTTGACCTGCGTTCAAAAGCAATTGGCGCGCTTTTTAGATTTTGATT
Source organism: Flavobacteriales bacterium (assembly GCA_024959975.1). GTDB lineage: Bacteria > Bacteroidota > Bacteroidia > Flavobacteriales > UBA7430 > JANXFM01. The sequence continues at coordinate 6,631 of JANXFM010000112.1, read as the reverse complement.
GTGGCGATAATTCTGCTGAAATTGTTAATAATTACGATTGGTTTAAAGACTTTAATTTCCTTGATTTTATTCGAGATGTAGGAAAGCATATCAGTATAAACTATATGTTGGCAAAAGATTCTGTAAAGTCGCGTTTAGAAACGGGAATGTCTTTTACAGAGTTTACTTACCAGTTGGTTCAAGGCTATGATTTCTATCATTTATATACGGAGAAGAATTGTAAACTTCAGCTTGGAGGTTCTGATCAGTGGGGAAATATTGTAACCGGAACGGAATTGATTAGAAGAAAGGCCAGAGGAGAAGCTTTTGCGATTACAACCCCTTTAATTAAGAAAGCTGACGGAACGAAATTCGGTAAAACCGAAGGAGGGAATGTTTGGTTGGATTCGGACAGAACTTCGCCCTATAAATTTTACCAGTATTGGTTAAATGCTTCTGATGAAGATGCAAAGACGTACATCAAAATTTTCACCTTGATGTCTAAGGAAGAGATAGATGCATTAATTGCTGAGCATGAACAGGCGCCACATTTAAGAGTGTTGCAAAAAGCTTTAGGAAAAGATGTAACTGTGTGTGTTCATGGTGAGGATGCATATCAGAGAGCGATTGAAGCTTCGGAAATTCTTTTTGGAAAAGATACTGCCGAACAACTGCAGCGTATTGAAGAGCGTGACTTGTTGGATATTTTTGAGGGTGTACCTCAATTTGAAGTTGCTAAGGCGGATATTGATTCCGGAGCTCAGATTATTGATTTGTTGGCACAAAAAACTCAGGTATTTGCATCGAATGGTGAAGCCAGAAGAATGTTGCAGTCGAATGCAGTAAGCATAAACAAACTCAAAGTAGGTGCCGATAAAATTGTAGCTACTGAAGATTTACTTAACGGCACGTATATTTTGGTACAGAAGGGTAAGAAAAACTACTTCTTGCTAAAAGCTATCTAAGGGGATTTTATCTTAAGCAGATTTATTTAAAGTCTTGTATATCGGAGTGTTTTTTATGTTCAGCACATAATTATATTCGTAATAGACCTGTAAGTCGTAGTTGAGGTTCATTTCATCTAAAGTAGAAATAAAGTTCTGCAATCGTTCTGTAGAGACCTTATTATATGCAATACAATTGAAGAATAACTCTCCATTCGATTCTAAAAGTTTTAAGACTTTTCTCAAGAAAGATACTTTCATAAATTGTTCCGGAACCTCTAAGTCATTAAATAAATCGATGGCAATGAGTTGAAATTTATCTTGACAATTTTCTACAAATTTCAGCGCATCGATTTGGATGATATTTGTGTTTTTAAATCGTTCCGTTTTAAAATATTTAGCACCTATTTCATTGATTACCGGGTCGTATTCTATTCCCGTAATTTCACAATTTAAATTCATTTCATCTTGAAGGATGGTGGCTACGCTTCCTACACCAAATCCCAGAATAAGCGCCTTGTCTATATTTTGATGTTGAATTTTAGATTTGCGAAAAGATTTTTGAAAGATGCGATGTAAACTATCGAAAGAGTAATTCGCATTTTCACTATTTAAAACCTTACGTCCATTAATGCGCCACACTTCAAGTGTACCATTTAGTTCGCTTTTGTATATAGAGATGGAGTATCCTAAAATATAGGAGTAGAGCCAGTAAAAAATTTTCATAGATGTAAAAACGGATTGTTCGTTGGTAGATATTGCCTGATTATTAGATTGTTTATTGAACCATTAAATTATAATCTTTAACATTTCCGGCATTTTTAAAGTATTGTTTGTTAGCAGATATTGTGCCATTATTAGATTTTAGAATATTTATTGAATCATCAAATTACAGCCTCTTACATCTCCGGAGTCAAACCTTCCCAATATTTCGAAGGTATTGTTTGCGTGTACTTTCCCTAAGTCCTGGCTCGCTATAAACGAGCAGGAATAAATGTTTGCTAAATCGATAATATTTAAGCCCCCACTTTTTTTGTTTTTGGATAAAGGATCGTTTGCATCCCTGCAAGTAACTTTCATCCATGGCGGACATTCAAAAACGCCATTTCCTTTCGAGTAGGCTTGTGATAAAAGTTCAGTCATTCCATATTCGGAATGAATTTTTTGCAGCCCAAAACCATTGTTTAATATTTGATGAAGTTTTTCTCGAACTATTTCTTTACGCCTTCCTTTCATCCCACCTGTTTCCATTACAATGCTGTGATGAAGAGGTAAGGGGTATTGTTCTACAAAGTCAAGTAACGCAAAACTGACACCTATAAGTAAGGTTTTTCGGTGCTGATTTTCTAACTTCTGTAAAAGTTCAAAAAGTTGCTGATGTTCATTGAGGTAAAATCCACTTTCTTCTTTTCCGGAACGTTGAATAAGTTTTTCGCACATATAAATAAGTGATGATCCGGTTCTTTCCATATATGAGGGAAGAAGCGCGAGAATCGTGTAGTCTTTTATGTTGCCATAAAAATGTTCAAATCCTTTGGTGAAACTCTTTTCATAGATGGATGTATCATGAACGATATGCTTGCTTTGTACTCCTCCGGTTCCACTACTCGTATAAACAACTTCCCGGTTATTGGGTTGACAAATAACTTCCTGACTTTTAAAGAGTTCAATCGGCAAATAAGGGATGTTATCTAACTGCTTAATCTCGTCAGGGTTTGCACCTAGGTGATTGAGATACGTCTTATAGATCTTATTGTTTGCTGCTTGAAATTGGAAAATTCCCAGAGCTAAATCTTCGAATGATCTTGGAGAATGGTTTTGAAAAATCTTTGTTTCCCAATTCATTAAATCCAAAACTTAAATAAGTTCAACCTTACCCGATGCAACATCATACATAGCCCCCACAATTTGGATGTTCCCTTCATTTTCTAATTTCGCAAGGGCGGGGCTTTCACTTTTTAATTTCGCTATGGTTTGAACGACATTTTCTTTGGCAACTGCATCTACATATCCTGCTTCAGAATCCATTTTTCCTACTTTAGATTTAGCGGATTCGAATTTTTTTAAAAGCGAAGTGATGTTACCAAATTCTACATTCTGACAGGCCGCAGTTATTGCTCCACATTTTGTGTGGCCCAAGACTAAAAGTAATTTTGAACCCGCAAAGTGACAGGCATATTCAAGCGATGCAATGACATCCTCATTAATAGCGTTCCCGGCCACTTTTGCATTAAACAGGTCTCCGATTCCCTGATCAAAGATAAGTTCTGTAGAAACCCTTGAGTCTATACAACTAAGTATAGTCGCAAAGGGGTACTGTCCTGAGGCACTTTGTTTTACTTCTTCAGTCAAGTTTTTAGTGGCAGGTTGGTTGGCTATAAATCGTCTATTTCCTTCAAGCAGGAGTTCAAGAGCTTGTTGAGGGCTTATTTTATTTTGTGCTTCTTTGTTCAGCGCTTTCATAATGTTCAAATTGGCTGTAAATTTACACAACTAATTTACTTAAATCTAATCAAGGTTATTTAGATGAATAAAATACTTGTTTTGTGCACAGGAAATTCTTGTAGAAGTCAGATTTTAGAGGCTTGGTTACGTCATTTTTCTGATGGTAAATTTGTGGTGTACAGTGCCGGGGTTGAAACCCATGGAATTAATCCGGATGCGATATACTATATGAATGAAGTTGGCCTGGATATATCAACTCACACATCAGATTTGATTGATAAGTATTTAGATATAGAATTTGATTTAATAGTTACGGTTTGTGACCATGCGAAAGAAACGTGTCCTGTTTTTCCAAAAGCTGTACAAACGATTCATCGAAATTTCGAAGATCCTTCGAAAAACACAGACGAAAAACCCGCTGCATTTCGTAGGGTGAGAGCAGAGTTGGAAGATTTTGCAAAAAACTTGGCTCAGACTTTTGATTGAATTAGTCTGGATTGGTGCTTACTTCTACATGACAGTTGCTCGTTTGTTTTAATAAAACCCTTTAAATTTATAAATAATTGTAAATCAGCTGTTAGCGATTGAAAAAAGACTTCAATTGTTGGGGTTTTTTAAAAAAATTCTTATCTTTATTAGTGTATTATTCCCATAAACTAAAACTCCTCTGCATTAAGATTAATTTGATAATTGAAGTGCTATGAAGAGGGGTTGTAAGTTCTTTTTTCATTTTTTATCACTTTCTGCCTTTACATAACAAAATGTTGTTGGGGTATTGATGTAGGTATTTTTTGTTAAGTCTTCGTTTTATTAATTGCCCTCCTTTTTTTAACCATTTTAATTTCAACTGCTTGAGTTGTGTCACCTAATAAATGAGTGACATTACCTATATGACTGCTTTGTTGTAGCACGTAAATTTGTAAAAGAAGTATTATTCAACACATTGTTTAATATTAATTTGAAATGCTATGAAAAAGAAAGTTGTCTTAGTTTTTGCGATTTTTTTATCCTTTTCTGCATTTTCACAGTCATTGGCCGATTTTACGGCACCTGACTTTACGATTACAGACATAGATGGTAATGAACACAACCTTTACTCTATTCTTGATGAAGGCAAACCTGTATTATTAGATTTATTTGCTGTTTGGTGTGGTCCATGTTGGAATTTTGCCCAATCGGGAGCGCTTGAAGATTTTAATGCTGCTTATGGTCCTGAAGGAAATAATACTGCATTTACTCTTGCAGTAGAGTCTGATATCCGTACAGATGTAAGTGCATTATCCGGTAGTGGAAATTCTGTAGGAGACTGGACGTCAATTATTAATTATCCATTAGCAAATGCTGTAGATGCTTTTATCGCCAGGGCATATAGATTAACGTACTATCCAACAATATATTTAATACGTCCGGATAGAACTGTGATTAATATTGGTCAGGGACCATCGGGGGAATTTACTTATTGGACGGTTGAAGCTTTAGCTGAAGAAGTATTTGGCAATAGTTCTTCTCAATCTGTTGAAGGTTGTACAGATATTACCGCATCTAATTACAATGCTTTAGCAACGGTTGATGATAATTCCTGTATATATTTTTGTAATGATTCGGTATATGAGTATTTCGGAGGAGTAACCGGTTCTAATATGATTGTTATGATGACAGGAGACTTTATGAATTCACTTAATGTTCAAAATGAAGACGCATATATTGCTGCAGTTAGACCCAATGGAATGGTAGTTGGATCCTCAAGGGTGTTTGATATGCCTAGTCAATCTTTAGCTGTTTGGGGTGATGATATAGGTGAGTGGTCTCCTGATATAAATGGAGCTTTGTTTGGTGAAACAATTTCTTTGTACTTAGTTGATGGGTCTAAAATTTATTCTTTAACTGAACAATTAACTTTTGTTGCCCAAGGGACTTCGGTAATAATGAATGAAGATACACCTTTGTTGTTATGTGTAGCAGGTCATACTTTAGGTTGTACAGATCCGGAAGCACTTAATTATTATTCAGCAGCAAATATGGATGATGGTTCTTGTGAGTATGAACAAGTACTTTCATTACCGGAAGCTTGGAGTATATTCTCAACCAATCTCCTGGCTGAAAATATGAATATAGCTGATATTTTAAGTCCTATTGAGGATGATGTAATTATTGTGAAAGATCATGAAGGTATGGCTTATATTCCTGAATGGGGTTATAATGGTATTGTGGATTTACAAGTTGGCCAGGGCTATCAAATTAAGTTAGCCAATGTAAATGAAATTACAATTGAGGGTCTATATATGAAGCCGGAGGAAAATCCTATAGAATTAACGAGCGGTTGGAATATGATTGGTTATTTACGTTTGGAAGGAGCTGACGCCGTCCTTGTATTCGAAGAAATTAGTTCTACTGGTAATCTAGTTATTGTGAAAGATTACAACGGCAATGCATATTTACCTGATTTTGAATACAATGGTATTGGTGATATACTTCCGGGGCAGGGTTACCGAGTTAATATTAATAATAATGATGAGCTACAGTATTTGTCTAACAATGAGTCGTACAGAATGTCTTCTGTAGAAGTTTCTGAAAATAATGTATCTCATTTCTCTAAAGTTGCTGCTACAGGTAATAATATGACTGTTGTTATTGAAGATGCCGTCTGGGATATGCTTCCTGAAGACGGAGCAGAGATTGCTGCGTTTGATAAAGCAGGGAACATCATAGGTTCTACTATTTATTCCAGTCCGGTAACAGTGCTTACAGTTTGGGGTGATGACGCAACTACTTTATTCAAGGAGGGTGCAGATGTTTCTGAAAAAGTGTCTTTCAAGGTGTGGTCATCAGATGAAGTACGTGACTTTAAAGTTAAAGAATGGGCTGAAGGCTCTTCTTCTTACAAGGTAGATGCTATTAATCGGGTTTCCTCCATAGAAATGTACCCTATGGTTACTGATATGGATATGAGCTTGGGTGATAGAGGATTAGTAAAGGTGGTGAACATATTAGGTCAGGACGTAAACTTGAATACGGACTTATCTAAAAGAGAAATTTTATTTCATGTGTACGATGATGGAATAGTGGAGAAAGTTGTTAAGTAATTCACAGTCAAATAAATTTAAAAAGGGCTTCGGAAAAGGAGTTCTTTTTTTTATGTTTTCACTTTTTCTTATCATTAAGATTAGTATATTTGCCACCTCAAACACTCCTCCTTAGCTCAGTTGGTTAGAGCATCTGACTGTTAATCAGAGGGTCCTTGGTTCGAGTCCAAGAGGGGGAGC
>JANXFM010000034.1 GCA_024959975.1 Flavobacteriales bacterium | reverse complement strand
CTTGTTGAGCGATTGGAGAAGAAACAAGCCAGAGTGAGGGAAATATTTTTAGCATCTAATAAAGATTATCAAGAGTGTTTTTATCGTTTATTGGCTTATGCTTTAGGCCTAAAAGTCAATGCAGACCCCATGTTAAGTCTGGCTGAGGTGACTCCATTTTTAATGCTTCAAAAACATCGTCCCAATCGTTTGCAAATAGAAGCGCTTCTTTACGGCCAAAGTGGTTTGCTTAAAAGGAGATATATCGATGATTACCCGAAGGAGCTTCAAAGAGAATATCAGTTTTATACAGAGAAATATAAGTTGCAGTCTGTTTCTCGTCAACAATGGAAGTTTTTTAGACTTCGCCCCAATTCATTTCCAAGTCTTCGCATCTCTTATTTAGCTGATTTTGTGCTTAAGTCTAAACCGATATTCGAAAAGCTCTTTCACTATCAAAGTCTCAAAGATATTCTTCCCTTTTTCAATTTAAGTCTGTCAGATTATTGGAAATCACACTATGTATTCGATAAAAAGTCCAGGACTCTTAATAAGCGTTTAGGGAAATCAACCATTGATCTTATCTTTATAAATGCCATACTACCCTTTTGTTTTTTTTATGCAAAACATCAATCAGATGAAACCATGATGATGCGTGTGTTGGAAAGTTTTAGTGAGATAAAATATGAAAATAATAAAGTTGTTCGTTATTATAAGGATGCAGGTGTTAAGGTGAATTCGGCTATGATGTCTCAAGCATTAATTCATTTACATCAGAATTATTGCATTCCGCGAAATTGTTTAAATTGCAGAGTGTTCAATCAAATACTTAAATAGGTGTGTACTACTGGATCCGTAATATGATAGATAAACAAGCTTTTGGAGTTTGTTCGAATGTTGCCGAGTTTTTAAATATGAAAGCTTCTTCAGTAAGGCTCTTTTTTATCTATAGTTCCTTTTTAACTTTAGGTTCACCATTGTTAGTTTATTTAATTATGGCTTTTGTTTTTCGCTTGAAAGTTTTAGTAAATTCGAAAAGAAGTTCAGTGTTTGATTTTTAACCTATAAGTTAAGGTCATTTCTTTCAAGAATTCTAACCTTAATGAACTATTAAGTCTTTACATGAAGAAGATTTTAATTACCGGTGCTAATGGTTTGTTAGGCCAAAAACTAGTTTCCCTTTTATCGAAACAGCCAGATGTATTCCTTTTAGCTACAGCGCGAGGTGATTGTCGTTTTTCACTTCCACAAGCAGTTACTTATCAAAGTTTGGATATTACAGATGTGGATGCATGTGTAAAGTTGTTTGATGAATTCCAACCGGATGCTTTAATCCATGCTGCAGCCATGACTCAGGTGGACGCTTGTGAGGATGAACGAGCTTTGTGTGACTTAATAAATATTACAGGCGTTTCAAACCTGATTAAGGCCATTGGGGATAGAAATACGCATTTTGTCCATATTTCTACCGACTTTGTTTACAAAGGAGATGAAGCGGAATATTTTGAAGATTCAAAAGTGCATCCTTTGAGTTATTACGGCACTTCCAAATGGAAGTCAGAGCAACTGTTTAAAGCGGTTAAATTTCCTTATTCCATATTGAGGACTGTTTTAGTTTATGGGGTGCTGGAAGATCTAACTCGTTCTAATATTGTCTTATGGGCCAAAGGAGCTTTAGAGAAAGGGCAGGAAATTAATGTGGTCGATGATCAGTATCGATGTCCTACACTTGCCGAAGATCTAGCTTTAGCATGTTTGCAGGTCGTTCGGGAAAAAGCAACCGGAGTGTATCATGTTTCAGGAAAAGATTTCCTTAGTATATTGGAGATCGTTTTTCAGATAGCCGACTATTGGAATTTAGATAAATCCCTTATTAAATCGATTGCCACATCAAGTTTGGATCAACAAGCTAAACGCCCTCCAAAAACTAAGTTAAATTTAAGTAAAGCAAAACAGGGCTTTAACTATCAGCCAAAAAGTTTCCGCGAAGGATTAGTTTTGGTTGATAGACAAATCCAAAATCTAAAACTGCAGTAATGAAAAAAATACTAGCGATCTTGTTATTTCTACCTCAGATGTTAAGAGCAGAAAGTACGTTTAGTGATCAGGTGAATTCACTTTTTGAGCCTATTGTAAATGTTATGGCGAAAGTGATCTTTTGGGAACCTTTTTCAGCGGGTATGCCAATTGTTGTGATCTGGTTGGTTATTGGAGCCGTATTTTTTACCATTCGAATGAACTTTATAAATCTTAGAGGTTTTAAACATGCTTTGCAATTGGTTCGGGGAGACTATGACAATCCTGAAGACAAAGGTGAAGTTTCACATTTTCAAGCTTTAACAACGGCCTTGTCGGCAACAGTAGGTTTAGGGAATATTGCCGGGGTTGCGGTTGCCGTAGCCATTGGTGGACCCGGAGCTACTTTTTGGATGATCGCAGCCGGACTCTTAGGGATGTCTTCAAAATTTGTGGAGTGTACGCTTGGGGTTAAATACCGTAAGATCGATGAAAATGGTGAAGTTTCCGGTGGACCTATGTACTATCTGAAAACTGCTTTTGAAAAAAGAAATCTTCCTTTTTCAGGGAAGATTATGGCAGGTCTTTTTGCCATACTTTGTGTGGGAGGTTCTTTTGGTGGTGGGAATATGTTTCAAGCCAATCAGGCTTTCTCTCAGTTAGAGGGGCAGTTCTCGATGTTGCAAGGTAATGGAGCTTATTTTGGATTTATCCTGGCCATTTTAGTTGGTGCTGTAATTATTGGGGGTATTAAGAGTATAGCCAATGTTACAGAGAAAGTGGTTCCGTTTATGGCCGTTTTATATGTGGGGGCATCCTTATTTATTATTGTAATGAATTACGATCAAATATTTGATGTGTTTGGATTGATCTTCGATTCTGCTTTTTCAGGCGATGCTGCCAAAGGTGGTTTTGTCGGGGTCTTGGTTCAGGGATTCCGTAGAGCAGCCTTCTCTAATGAGGCGGGTGTAGGTTCCGCAGCGATCGCACACTCGGCAGTAAAAACAAATGAGCCGGTTACCGAAGGTATCGTTGCTTTATTAGAGCCATTTATCGATACCGTTGTTATTTGTACCATGACTGCTTTGGTCATCATAATTACAGGAAGACATACAGGTTACGATCTGGAAGGGGCCCAGTTAACCTCTTCAGCATTTGAATCTGTGATCTCCTGGTTCCCAATGTTGTTAGTTGTAGCCATCTTCCTATTTGCATTCTCAACCATGATCTCCTGGTCTTACTACGGATTAAAAGCATGGACCTATCTATTTGGTCAGTCTAAATTAACGGAGTACTCTTATAAATTATTGTTTCTGATATTTATCATTCTTGGTTCTTCGGTCAGTCTGGGAGCTGTAATTGATTTCTCTGATATGATGATCCTTGCCATGGCATTCCCGAATATTCTAGGCTTGTATTTGATGTCGGGTGAAGTCAGAGCAGACTTGAGAGATTATCTCGCTCGCGTAAAAAGTGGAGCTATCAAGAAATTTAAATAAGTTTTTCAGCTTTTATCCTCCCCATGTATGGGACCTGCCTACCGGAAAAGGTAGGGGTGTCACGAAGTGACGGAGGGGTTTGCAGAAGTTTACAAGTTCTAAGTACTTGGTTGCCTAAAGTGACCAAAGTGAACGTTTTGATTTGTCACCCTGAGCTTACCTCCGGTAGGAAATCCTGTCGAAGGGTGAGAATATTGAAGCACAAATAGGCAAGTTTTTCAAATTATATAGTGTTCTTTACAATATTTTCTCCTGAATTCGACCTCCTGGCCCTTGTTTTTTAACTCCTAAAAATTACCCTCTAGCCTACGCTAACCAAATCACATACAAGTATGTGTATTATTAAAAGAGTAATGTTGCCTATATGAAAATGAGTGACTTCACCCATATGGTATAAGAATATAAGTCTTTAAATTCGTGTATTATTAATCTGATTACGCCAATTTAAAGTTCTAAAAAATGAAAAGAAAAATTTTATCAGTAGTATCATTACTTGGAGTAGTGGAGTGTCCTATTGGGTCCAAAAATGGATTTCATTCCTTCTAAGTATGCCAACTATGAGTTTGAGCCAATGGGAATTTCTGCGGAATTAGGAGTACAATATGATATTAACAAAAGATATTTTGCAGAATTAAGAATTTCAA
>JANXFM010000085.1 GCA_024959975.1 Flavobacteriales bacterium | reverse complement strand
AACCTCAGCATCACCTGTTAAGTGTTCAGCTACTTCATCTGCCAATGCAACCACATCAGCTCTGTCTGTAGCTTTTAGGTAGCGTCTCATTGAATCGTCGTAACCAAAAGTTGAAGTAGTCGCTCCAATTTCAGCACCCATATTACAAATGGTACCTTTACCGGTAGCCGACATACTCTCAGCACCTTCGCCAAAGTATTCAACAATACATCCGGTACCACCTTTTACTGTAAGGATACCAGCTAACTTCAGGATCACATCCTTAGGAGCGGTCCAACCGCTTAGTTTACCTGTTAATTTAACACCAATAAGTTTCGGAAATTTCAATTCCCAAGCCATACCAGCCATCACATCAACAGCATCAGCACCACCAACACCAACAGCAACCATACCTAATCCACCGGCATTTACTGTATGTGAATCCGTACCAATCATCATCCCTCCAGGGAATGCATAATTTTCTAAAACTACCTGATGAATGATACCGGCTCCAGGTTTCCAGAAACCAATACCGTATTTATCACAAACCGAACTTAAGAAGTTGAAAACTTCATTATTCTTATTAATACCCTCTTGTAGGTCTTTAGATGCACCTATTCTCGCCTGAATTAAGTGATCGGCGTGAGCTGTAGATGGTACAGCAACCTTATCTTTTCCAGCTTGCATAAACTGCAACAAAGCCATTTGTGCCGTTGCATCTTGCATAGCAACACGGTCGGGAGCAAAATCTACATAAGAACCACCACGAGTGTATGCCTCTGTAGCTTTACCATCCCAAAGGTGTGTGTACAAAATCTTTTCTGCTAAAGTTAAAGGTTTGTTTACTGTTGCTCTCGCAGCAGCCACGCGCTCAGGGTAAGCAGCGTAAACCTTTTTGATCATTTCGATATCAAAAGCCATGAAAAATGTTTAAATTGAATTTATATGAATCTTCTTCTCGGGCTTGCAAAATTAAGAAATTCCACCGAAAAAGAGTAATCTGTTAAACTCTAATTTAAATCTGAAAGAATTTAAAAATGAATTCCACAATTTTTGGAGCTCATAAAACGAAAATCACAAACAATAACCGGTTCTCAGTTGGCAGTTCTCAGTTTTCAATTATCCATTATCCACTTGTAACACCTGACACCTAGTACCAAAACACCAACTTTTATCCCGATGCTATTGTTTGGGATTTAACCTTTAACTTTTTTTAAAATCAAGTGATAAAGAATTTACACAATAACGCACACCCGTTTTTGTGGGGCCATCGGTAAATACATGCCCTAAATGCCCCCCACAATTGGAACATAAAATTTCTACTCTGATCATTCCGTGTGAAATATCTTTCTCTTCACGAACCTTACTTTCATTTGCAGCATCAAAAGCGGGCCAGCCACAATGAGAATTAAATTTGGAAGCAGACTCAAACAATTCTGAACCACAACCGGCACAAGCATAAACTCCTTTCTCAAAATGATTATCATACTTACCTGTAAACGCGCGCTCCGTTCCTTTTTCTCTAAGTACATGATAAACTTTGGGACTTAACTGCTCTTTCCAATCTTTATCTGTTTTCATTTGATGCGTAATTTAATATCTAAAAATACGTAATTAAATATCATTTAAATCTTATGTCAAACCTTAGCTAAAAAGCGTGTACATCCTGAACGAAGGAATTGTCACTCTGAGCCTGTCGAAGGATGCCGAACTTCAACAAGCTCAGGGTGACACCTACTAAAATACTAACCTACCAAAATACCAACCTACTATTTCCCTATATTTACTTTCTTATAAAAATTTTATTACATGAATATCGACTTTAACAAGAATGAAGATGCAATGAAACTTCAAATTACCGACATGAAGAGAAAGTTGGCTAAGATCAACTTAGGTGGCGGAAAAGAGAAGATTGAAAAAGAGCATAAAAAGGGTAAGCTTACTGCCAGAGAGCGTATTGATTACCTAATAGATAAGAAAACGACTTTCCTTGAGTTGGGAGCTTTTGTTGCCAACGACATGTATGAAGAATATGGTGGCTGTCCTGCCGGAGGTGTGGTTATGGGAATTGGCTATGTAGCCGATAAACAATGTGTGATTGTTGCCAACGATGCCACAGTAAAAGCAGGTGCCTGGTTTCCCATTACTGCAAAAAAGAACCTGAGGGCTCAGGAAATTGCTATGGAAAACCGATTGCCAATTATCTACCTGGTTGATAGTGCTGGTGTTTTCCTTCCGCTTCAGGATGAAATATTCCCTGACAAAGAACATTTCGGAAGAATTTTTCGCAATAATGCACGTATGTCCTCTATGGGAATCACCCAAATTTCTGCGATTATGGGTTCTTGTGTTGCTGGTGGTGCTTATCTGCCTATCATGAGTGACGACTCACTTATTGTTGATAAAACAGGGTCGATTTTTCTTGCCGGTTCTTATTTAGTTAAAGCAGCCATTGGTGAAGAAATAGATAACGAAACACTGGGGGGAGCAACGACCCATTGCGAGATATCGGGTGTTACCGACTTTAAAGCTAAAGATGATAAAGCTTGCTTAGATCGTATTCGTAAAATCATGGATAAGATCGGAGCCGATGAATCTGCTGGGTTTAATCGTACTGAACCGGCAAAGCCTAAAGAAAAGCAAGAAGAAATTTACGGTATTATTCCTCAGAAAAGAGACAAACCTTACAAAGTGCGTGAGATCATTTCTCGCCTAGTTGACCAGTCTGAATTTGAAGAATACAAAGAAAAATTTGGACAAAGCATCATATGCGGTCACGCTCGTATTGACGGTTGGGCCGTAGGTATTGTTGCCAACGAAAGACAAGTGGTGAAGTCTAAAAAAGGTGAAATGCAATTTGGTGGCGTTATTTATTCGGATTCTGCCGACAAGGCTGCTCGTTTTATCATGAACTGCAACCAAAAGAAGATCCCTTTAGTCTTCTTACAAGACGTTACCGGATTTATGGTGGGTTCGCGCTCAGAACATGGAGGAATTATTAAAGATGGTGCCAAGATGGTAAATGCTATGGCGAATTCTGTAGTTCCTAAATTCACCATCATCACCGGAAACTCATTCGGGGCCGGAAATTATGCCATGTGTGGTAAAGCTTACGACCCACGATTAATTGTTGCCTGGCCTACTGCACAAATTGCTGTGATGGGTGGAACACAGGCTGCTAAGGTATTGTTGCAGATTGAAAAAGCTAGTTTAAAAGCTAAGGGAGAAGAAATTTCTCCTGAAAAAGAAGCTGAGATGCTTAAGATAGTTACAGATCGCTACAAGAAGCAAATGAGCCCTTATTATGCTGCTTCTCGTTTGTGGGTAGATGCTATCATCGATCCTTTAGAAACACGTAAAGTGATCTCTATGGGTATTGAAATGGCCAACCATGCTCCTAGTAAAGAAGCTTACAATGTAGGTGTTTTACAGACTTAATCTATCGATTAACACCTAAGATGACCCTAAAGCCACCGAAACGGAGGCTTTTTTTTTATCTTTAAGTTTATGAATGCCAAAGCAATATTAGAATCCGTTTTGTATGCAGAAGACCTAAAGTCAACTGAAAAGTTCTACACAGAAGTTTTAGGCTTAGAAATCTATTCAAAAGACTCTTATCACATATTCTTCAAATTAGAACACAGTATGCTTCTTATTTTCGACAAAGAACACACAAAACAGCAAGATACGCTTCCTCAACACGGAACTGAATCCTATGGACATTTAGCCTTTGCAATGCTTGAATCAGAAATTCAAAAATGGAAATCTCATTTGAATAAGCTTCAAGTGAAAATTGAAAAAGAACTACGTTGGGAAAACGGAGCTTACTCTATTTATTTTAGAGATCCTGCAGGAAACTCTATTGAATTGGTGACTCCTGATCTATGGGAATTTAATTACTATTCCGGCAGTACATCATTGATAAAATAAAGCTTTGTATTTTTGTCGCTTGAAATCAGACAGAAAAGATAAGAATATGCCCTTGCAGGAAAATTGCTTTACATCATTTAAAGAATCTACCGATTCTTATGTATTGCCTGAGCGATTTACCTTTCCTTTTTATTACGAGCCACATCCTTTATGCTTGCTGGCAGCAAAAGAGCTTCAACATTACCTTGAAACACAACTTGAATGGCAACACAATTTCGGTATTGCCGAAAATGAAAAAGATCCTGTTGGAAAAATGTTTGGTGTGCTATTGGTCCAAAACAAACAGAAGAAAATTGGCTATCTAACTGCCTTCTCCGGGAAGTTAGCCGGAGTCAATCATCTCTCATCTTTTGTTCCTCCCGTTTACGACATGCTTAAGGAAGATGGGTTTTACAAGCAGGAAGAAATAAAGCTGAACCGACTAACTAATGAAATTGAAGCGCTCGAAAAGAATCCTAAAATTAAAGAGCTTAAAGAGTCATTAGAAATAGAAAAAGAGCTTTCTGTTAAATCCATATCAGAATTTAGAGGGGTAATCATTGAAAGCCGAAAAAAGAGAAAAATAAAGCGTGCAGATGCTGAAAAAAAACTCGATCCTGCAGCATACCTACGCATTAAAGAAGGTCTTGCAAAAGAAAGCACAAAACAAAAAAACGAGCTTAAAAAACGGATTACTTATTGGGAAGAACGAATACAAAAAATAGTAACGGACTTAGAAGAAATTATTTCCAAAATAGAATTCATAAAAGATCATCGCAAAAATATTTCGAATGCTTTACAAAAAAAACTTTTTGACCAATATCACTTTTTAAATAGTAACGGTGATAAAAAAAGCTTGTGCGATATCTTTAAAGAAACACCTCAGGGTATACCTCCTGCAGCAGCCGGAGAATGTGCAGCACCAAAACTACTGCAATACGCTTTTGAGCATCAATTAAAACCTTTAGCAATGGCAGAGTTTTGGTGGGGCGAATCACCAAAATCAGCTATTAGAAAACATAGACTCTTCTACCCTGCCTGTCAGGGAAAATGCAAGCCAATTTTAGGGCATATGCTTCAGGGTATGAATTTAGATGAAAATCCATTATTGAATAATCCGGCAGATGGTAAAAACATTGAAATTGTCTATGAAGATGAAGAGCTGTTGCTTATCAACAAACCTGCAGAGTTTTTATCTGTACCCGGGAAAACAATTCAGGACTCCGTGTACCTACGCATGAAAATGCAATTCCCAAAAGCCACAGGCCCTTTAATTGTTCATCGTTTGGATATGTCGACCTCAGGATTAATGATCATTGCAAAATCCAAAGACACGCATAAATACCTACAAAAACAGTTCATCAAGCGAAGTGTAAAAAAACGCTATGTAGCACTACTGGATGGACTGATAGAAGAAGATGAAGGCATAATAGATCTGCCGCTCCGAGTTGACTTGGACGACAGACCCCGGCAACTTGTTTGCTACGAGCATGGAAAACCTGCCAAAACAAAATGGGAAGTGATCGAAAGATCTAATAATAAAACTAAAGTTTACTTCTATCCCATCACAGGACGTACCCACCAATTACGGGTACACTCGGCACACGTTAAAGGTTTAAATACTGCCATTTTGGGAGATGATCTCTATGGTAGGAAATCCGATCGATTGCATTTACATGCAGAAGCCATAGAATTTAATCATCCTACAACTAAAGAATTGATGCGGTTTGAGGTGAAGGCAAAATTTTAGATGCTTTCAGCGGTCAGGTATCAGCATTCAGTAAAATGGTGGTAAATAAAAAAACCATCCTTTCGGATGGTTTTTTTATTTTATGTAATCGAATCTTACTTAACGTACATCACCGATTTTACTTCTTCAATAATTTTACTCACTTTAGGCATAAACTCTTCTACCAGATTAGGAGCATAAGCCATAGGTACATCAGCCGTACAAACACGTTTTACCGGTGCATCCATATCATCAAAAGCATCCTTTTGCACATTAAATGCAATTTCTGAAGATAAGGAGGCTAATGGCCATGCTTCTTCAACAATAACCAATCTGTTCGTTTTCTTAACCGAAGTAATCACTGTATCATAATCAATAGGTCGTACAGTTCTTAAATCAATAACTTCAGCATTAATCCCTTGTTCAGCTAGAAGATCGGCAGCCTCTGTTACTTTTTTCATAATCTTACCAAAAGAAACCAGAGTAACATCTGAACCTTCACGCACTACATCGGCCACACCAATTGGAATGATGTATTCTCCTTCAGGCACTTCTCCTTTATCGCCATACATCTGCTCAGACTCCATAAATATAACAGGGTCATTATCTCGAATAGAAGCTTTCAATAAACCTTTAGCATCGTAAGGGTTTGAAGGACAAACTACTTTTAATCCGGGGCAATTTGCATACCAGGACTCAAAAGCCTGTGAATGCTGTGCACCTAACTGACCTGCTGAAGCTGTTGGCCCTCGAAACACCATAGGCATAGGGAATTGACCATCTGACATTTGCATCATCTTAGCTGCAGAATTGATAATTTGATCAATAGCCACCAAAGAAAAATTAAAAGTCATAAACTCAACAATAGGCTTCAAACCATTCATTGTTGCTCCGGTAGCAATTCCTGCAAAACCTAATTCAGCAATCGGAGTATCTATTACTCGTTTTGCACCAAACTCATCCAACATACCTTGGCTTGCTTTGTAAGCACCATTATATTCTGCTACTTCCTCACCCAACAAGAAGACTTTTTCATCTCTTCTCATCTCCTCACTCATGGCTTCTGCAATTGCCTGTCTGAATTGTATTACTCTCATGTTCTAATTGATTTTCGAAAGACAAAACTACAATTTTTATTATTCATATTAGAGGATAAATCGCATACTTTTTTTAAAGCTTGCAGGTAACACGTTACTCACTGAAATCAAAATTTCAACTTAATTAATTTACATGATAAAAATTACGCTTACAATGCCTATATTACACTTTGATTTTAGTAAAATTACTTAGATTTGCATTCAATAAATTTAAATACGTAGTTAAATCATCAAAAGACTAATTGTTTCAGCCTAATAACTTCATAACATTTTAATCTGACACCATTAAAAATTAAAGAATGAAAATACTAGTTTGTATCAGTCATGTTCCAGACACGACTTCCAAAATTAATTTCACAAATAACAACACAGAATTTGATAGCAATGGGATTACTTTTGTGATTAATCCTTACGACGAATTTGGTTTAACCAGAGCTATGCAAATTAAAGAAGCTACAGGTGCTACGGTTACCGTAATCAATGTTGGGTCAGCAAGCACTGAACCTACATTAAGAAAAGCTTTAGCTATTGGTGCCGATGATGCTGTGAGGATTAATGCAGAACCTACGGATGCTGCATTTGTTGCACGTTTACTAGCTGATTATGCTGAAGAGCAAAACTTTGATCTGATAATTACAGGTCGGGAATCTATTGACTACAACGGAGGTGCTGTTCCCGGTATGCTTGCAACATATTTAGATATTCCATTCGTAAATGCATGCATAGGTTTAGAATTAAAAGGCACAAAATCAACAGTGATTAGAGAAATTGACGGAGGTAAAGAAACTCTCGAAGGGAACTTACCTATGCTATTGGCCGGTCAAAAAGGACTGGTAGAAGAGAAAGACCTAAGAATTCCTGCCATGCGTGGAATTATGATGGCTCGAAAAAAACCTCTAACTGTAATTGAAGCCGGCGAAGCTGTGAAGCAGACTTCCGTACTGGGCTTTGAGCTTCCTGAAGCAAAAGCTGCATGTACAATGATTGATGCTGATAATGTTGAACAACTCGTAGAGTTACTTCATTCAGAGGCTAAAGTAATTTAATAAAAAAATAGAGAAAATATTATGGCTGTTTTAGTATACGCAGAAAGTTGGAGTGGTAGCTTTAAGAAAGCAACTTTTGAAGCAGTAAGTTACGCTGCTCAATTAGCCGACAAGATTGGTACAGAGGTGATTGCATTAACAATTGCCAATAACAACAATTCTACCCAACTGGGAAAATATGGAGTAAGTAAAGTATTTACAATTGCTAACGATTCCTTAACAACATTCAATAATCAAGCCTATGCAAATGCAATTATTGCTGCTGCAGAAAGTACAGGTGCAGACACGATTGTTATTTCAAACACAAATAATGGTAAAGCCGTAGCGCCAATTATTGCTGCAAAAAGAGGCGCTGCTCTAATCACCAATGTTCTTGATTTACCAAGTTCTCATAGTCCGTTTACTGTAAAAAGAAAAACTTTCTCAAGTAAAGCCTTCGCCCAATATAGTACAGAGGCTACTCAAAAGGTAATCTCTATCACACCAAATGCAATAGGTGCTATTGAAACTAATAAATCTGCTGCAACAGAATCTTTTGATTATACAGCTACAGAATCAGACAACAGATTATCATCTGTATCAGTTGACAAAGCTAAAGGCAAAATCACATTAACAGAAGCAGAGATAGTCGTTTCCGGTGGTCGGGGTTTAAAAGGAGCAGAAAATTGGAATATGATCGAAGAATTAGCCGAATTATTAGGTGCGGCAACTGCTTGCTCTAAACCAGTAGCAGATATTGGTTGGAGACCTCACGGAGAACATGTGGGGCAAACAGGTATTGCTATTAATCCGGAACTTTACATTGCAATTGGAATTTCCGGTGCCATTCAGCACCTTGCCGGTGTTAACGCCTCAAAAAATATCGTTGTAATCAATACAGATGCAGAAGCTCCTTTCTTTAAGGCTGCAGATTATGGAATTATTGGAGATGCTTTTGAAGTAGTTCCTAAATTAATTGAGGCTCTAAAAACATACAAAATGAATAATTAAAATTAATTTAATCGTCTCTATGCACCTATTTTATTACTTTAGTCTTAACTTTTAAGAACAAATGAAGACGATACAACTTAGCATAATTGGCTTGACTTACAGCCAAACTCAAAACAACGCATACGCCTTGTTATTAGGGGAAGAAAATGGACCTCGAAGGCTGCCCATAGTTATTGGTGCATTTGAGGCTCAATCTATTGGGATCGCTCTGGAAAAAGATCTTATGCCACCACGCCCGCTTACCCACGACCTTTTTACTAGTATGGCTTTATCTTTCAACATCTATTTAAAAAAAGTGATGATTCATAAATTAGATGAAGGTATTTTCTATTCTTATTTAGTTTGTGAGCAAAATGGAGAGCTCAAACAAATTGATTCCCGAACTTCCGATGCTGTTGCTTTGGCATTGCGTTTTAACTGCCCTATTTACACCTATGAATCAATACTCAATCAAGCAGGTATTATCCTTGAAGATGAGACTGCTATTCAATCTCCACAATTAAAGACCCCTACTGAATCAGAATCAAAGGAGCAAAAACAAACACCTCAAAGATCAAAAGGCTCAAGTTTAAAACGTCTTTCAGAGGCAGCGCTTAATAAAAGGTTAAATCAAGCACTCGAAAAGGAAGATTACGAATTGGCTGCCTTGATACGTGATGAACTCAACCGTAGAAACCCTCACAACTAATTCTACGCTATGAAAAAGCACTTTCTTCTACTAAACTTTTTGTTTAGCGTGGTAAGTGTTGTGTGTGCACAAGAAATTACGGGTAAATGGCAATTTAACTCCATCACTAACATCCAGGGAGATACTTTAATTAAAGTTGCTAAAAGTGATTTTATGGAAATTAAATCTGACGGAACTTTTCATTATGAACTGAAAGCAAAAAGCAATCTAATTGCTAACGGGACTTGGGAAAACGCAAACACCTTTCTCTGTTATACCTACACCTCACCACAGATACTACCCGCTGTTACACCATAAGAATAAATAAAAATGAACTGATCTTAAATGAGGGTAGCGTCAATTTTTAATTCATTAAAGCCCCATAATAACAGAAACTTTTGTGAATATTTTGTTCATAAAATCAGTTAACTTGTTTTCGTAAAAGTCGACTAAACATCTACTTTAGCATAAATTGAACCCCATGAAGCAGTATTTAAATTTGATGCGCCATGTTAAAGAGAATGGCCAGGAGAAAAGCGACCGTACGGGCACCGGAACAATGAGTGTTTTTGGATATCAAATGCGTTTTGATCTCTCAGAAGGTTTCCCTTGCATAACTACAAAAAAACTTCACTTGCGTTCTATAATTCACGAACTTTTATGGTTCTTAAAAGGTGATACTAACATCAAATATTTAAAGGATAATAAAGTTCGTATTTGGGATGAATGGGCTGATGAAAATGGAAATTTAGGACCTGTTTATGGTTATCAATGGAGATCATGGCCATCACCTGAAGGAAAGCACATCGATCAAATTACCCAGTTAATTGATCAAATTAAAAACAATCCTGATTCTCGCAGATTAATTGTTAGCGCATGGAATGTAGGTGAAATCGAAAATATGGCCTTGCCCCCTTGTCATGCTTTCTTCCAGTTTTATGTTGCCAATGGTAAATTATCTTGCCAATTGTATCAACGTAGTGCAGACATCTTCTTAGGAGTCCCTTTCAATATTTCTTCTTACGCTTTATTAACCATGATGATTGCCCAGGTATGTGATTTAGAGCCTGGAGAATTCATCCACACTTTTGGTGATGCACACCTCTACTCTAACCACATGGAACAAACAGAATTACAATTGAGCCGTGAAACAAGAGCACTTCCTACGATGAAAATTAACCCTGAAGTGAAAAACATTTTCGATTTTACTATTGATGATTTCGAACTTACAGACTATAACCCACACCCACATATTAAAGGTTTAGTTGCAGTATAATGTCAAAATTAATCGTTTTAGGTACAAGGTTGTTTGGAGGCGTAATGGCTAAAAACATTGCTAAAACAGGTGTAAACTATAAAATCACCCAGTCTCAATGAAAGTATCTTTAATCGTAGCTGTTTCAGAAAATCATGTTATTGGTAAAGACAATAGCTTAATATGGCACTTGCCTGAAGACATGAAATTATTCAAAAAAACGACACTAGGCCATTTTGTGATTATGGGAAGAAAGAATTTTGAATCTATTCCTCAGAAATACCGTCCACTACCTGACAGAACCAATGTTATCATTACACGACAGACTTCTTATCAATCTGAAGGTTGCATGATAGTAAATTCGATTGGAGAAGCTTTAAACAAGGCAAAAGAAGCTCAAGACACAGAACCATTTATCATTGGAGGTGGCGAAATATACCGTTTGGCTTTAGAGAATAATTTAGTAGATCGAATCTACCTCACCAGAGTTCACGAAAAATTTGATGGTGATACGTTCTTCCCTGAACTAAAAGATGATTGGAAACTCATAAGCTCTGAAAAACATCATGCTGATGAAAAACACATTTATAGTTACAGTTTTGAGGTATACGAAAAATAAGCCGTCAACTTTCAGCAGTATTAACAAACTCAAATGAATAATATTTTTCTCCTTCAGAAGTAAAATTAAATTAGCAAAATCATATAAATCAAATCCAAAAAAAAGAGTTCCCACCTTTTTAAAAAAAAATGGGAACTCCTGTCAAATTTAAATAAGAAATTAAATCCAAATTTAAACACTTAGTCACCTACTAAGCAATAGGTTGTGTCACTCAAACAATAGGTGATATCACCTACGCTCACTAAACTTTATTCTTTACAATCAAATAGATACTAAAAAGAAGTCCCCACTGTTAAAAACAAATGGGAACTCCCTATCCTTATGAAAAATTAGATTTAACAAATA
>JANXFM010000195.1 GCA_024959975.1 Flavobacteriales bacterium | reverse complement strand
GCCACGATCATAAATAAGGTCTGTAAGGTATCGGTCCAGATGATGGTTTTAATTCCCGCTTTATGTGTGTACACCCAAATTAAAGCAATGGTTAAAGCAACCGTTGCGGCAAAAGGCACATTCCAGGCATCAAAAACAAGGATCTGTAATACGTTAGCCACTAAAAACAATCGAAAAGAAGCTCCTATGGTTCTGGAAAGAAGAAAGTAAAATGCTCCTGATTTGTAAGACCAAAAGCCAAATCGGTCTTCTAAATAAGAATAGATGGAAGTAAGGTTTAATCGATAATACAAAGGCATTAAAACCGTTGCGATCACAGCATATCCCACCAAATACCCTAGCACCATTTGAAAGTACGAAAACTGACTTGTCGCCACCCAGCCGGGAACGGAAATAAAGGTAACGCCCGACAAGCTGGCGCCAATCATCCCAAAAGCCACCACATACCAGGGAGACTGCCTTTTACCTACAAAAAAACTTTCATTCCCCTCATCCTTGGAAGTAATCCTGGAAATGAAAATTAACAGGGCGAAATACGCAAAAAGAACCGTAATAATAATTATGGGTGTCATAAGATCATTTTAAAAAATCTAAGATAATATTTACTATTAGTTCACTTCCATCCCTAAAAGTTTTTTTTGATCAGTGACCAGTTAAAAGGTAGTGTCTGACTTTCCTTAACCTAAGGTTCAAACCACAGATAAAGGAAGTTCTACGATTTTGATACATTAATTTCCCTTGATACTTGCTCCTAAAAAGTTATTTTTGAGCTATGAATTACTCATCAAAATTATTGGAACTGGCCGTAGAGGAGTTCTCCAAACTCCCGGGCATTGGAAAAAAGACGGCTTTGCGCCTGGTTCTAGATCTATTGAAACGCGAAAAGGACGAAGTAAATCGTTTTGCTTCGGCAATGAAAAGCTTGCGTGAGGGTATTCGCTACTGCAAGAAATGTCATAATATTTCTGATGTAGAAATATGTCAATTGTGTTCCAATCCAAGACGTGATGCTTTTACCCTCTGTATCGTAGAAGATATTCGCGATGTCATGGCAGTAGAAAACACACAACAATACAAAGGTCTTTACCACGTTCTTGGTGGGGTAATATCACCTATGGAAGGAATTGGCCCCCAACATCTGAATATTGAATCGTTGATACAAAAAGTAAAGTCCGGTGAAGTGAAAGAAATTATCTTTGCTTTAAGTACCACTATGGAAGGTGATACGACCAATTTTTACATTTACAAGAAATTAAAAGAGTATTCCATTAAAGTATCTACCATTGCGCGAGGAATTGCCTTTGGTGATGAACTGGAGTATGCCGATGAAATAACACTGGGTCGTTCTATTGCCAACAGACTGCCTTATGAAAGCTCGATAAACAGCTAAAACCTTTATGAAATTATCCATAATTATTGTCAACTACAATGTAAAGCACTTCCTTGAGCAATGCTTACAATCCGTACATAAAGCTATCCAGAATATGGATGCCGAAGTATTTGTAGTTGATAACAATTCCGTGGATCGTTCCGTAGAGATGGTCGCTGAGAAATTTCCATGGGTAAAACAAATTGCCAATAAAGAAAATACCGGTTTTTCGGTAGCAAACAACCAGGCCATAAGAATTTCTAAAGGAGAATACATTCTTCTTTTAAATCCCGATACCATCGTCGAAGAAGATACCTTTGAGAAATGTCTCACTTTTATGGATGCCACCCCGGAGGCCGGTGGTTTGGGGGTGAAAATGGTGGATGGCAAAGGGAAATTCCTGCCCGAATCCAAGCGTAGTTTACCTACACCTTCCGTGGCATTTTACAAAATTTTCGGCCTTTCAAGTCTATTCCCCAAATCAAAACGTTTTGGAGCCTATCATTTAGGCCACCTTCCGGAAGATGAAACCAATGAAGTCGACATTTTAGCAGGTGCATACATGCTCATGCGTAAAAAAGCCCTAGATAAAGTTGGTTTATTAGATGAAACCTTCTTTATGTATGGCGAAGACATCGACCTGTCTTACCGACTCGTAAAGGGAGGCTACAAAAATTATTATTTCCCGGAAACCAGGATCATTCACTACAAAGGAGAAAGTACGAAAAAAGGTAGTTTAAACTATGTATTCCTCTTCTACAAAGCCATGATCATCTTTGCTAAAAAGCATTTTTCCAATAAAAATGCCCGACTGTTTAGCATGCTCATCAATCTGGCTATTTATTTAAGGGCTTTTCTGTCTGTTATTCGCAGATACTTCAATAAAATAGCACTTCCGGCATTTGACTTTGCCATGATTTTCGCCGGAATGATCTATCTTAAAAATTACTGGGAAGCCAACCACAGATACATCGAAGGAGGTTCGTATCCAGATATTCTTTGGCAGGCATTAATACCGGCATACATCTTACTGTGGTTGGGAATTGATAAACTAAGTGGTGTTTACGACAAACCTTTTAAGCTCCCGAAATTAGTAAGAGGAACGCTGTACGGACTCGTTACTTTATTGGCAATTTACGCCTTATTACCGGAGGCTTTTCGTTTTTCTCGGGCATTAATATTACTCGGTTCAATATGGGCCGGAATTGCAATATTAATCAGCAGAAGTGTTTTTAAAGTATTAAAGCTAAAGTCTTTCCAGTGGGGAGAACAAGTTCACAAACGCTTTTTAATTGCAGGCTCTGAGGAAGAATGTGTCCGGGTTTACAATCTGCTTCAACAAACGGAAATAAAAACAGGTTTTATCGGCTTCATTTATTTAGAAGAAACACAAGACCACCATAACCTGTATGTGGGTGTACTCGATCAATTAGAAGAAGCTGTAGGCATTTATGATATCGACGAATTGATCTTCTGTTCAAAAGATCTGTCGGCTCAAAAGATTATCTCACAAATGTCTGTCATCGATAGGCATGATCTGGATTTCAAAATTGCTCCCGAAGAAAGTATGTATGTCAT
Source organism: Flavobacteriales bacterium (assembly GCA_024959975.1). GTDB lineage: Bacteria > Bacteroidota > Bacteroidia > Flavobacteriales > UBA7430 > JANXFM01. Next base: position 2,940 of record JANXFM010000195.1, on the reverse strand, counting down.
TGGCTCAAATTCGATTAATACTCAGGGTGAACTCTATGCCTTCGAATTAAACAGTATCAATAAGCCGGAAAACATACGCAACAAAAGATTATTTGATATTGCATCAAGCATCACTCTATTAATCTTCTTCCCTGTTTTAATACTCGTATCCAAAAGCTTTTTAGGTTTGTTAAAAAACATCCTGTCGGTACTGTTGGGTTTAAAATCATGGGTTTCCTACCATAAATCTGATAAAAATGACACTTTACCTAAGATTAAAGAGGGAATTCTAGATCCTGTTTCACATCTGAAATCGGAGTACTCAGCACTGACAATTTTCAAGCTTAACATGCTGTATGCTAGAGAATATCGATTAAAAAATGACTTAAATATTATTTTAAAAAATTTAAATCGCCTGGCATAGTTTAAGCATGTTCGTCAAACACTTTTCTTTGTACACAAGGGCATTTATTGTATCTTCGCGAGATGAATATTAAATTAAAACAAATCAAAATATTTTTATGGCTCAGGTAGAATTAATTATGCCTAAAATGGGTGAAAGTGTTGCTGAAGCAACCGTTATTAAATGGCTTAAAAACGTAGGTGAGAATATTGAAATGGATGAATCTGTTTTAGAAATTGCCACGGATAAAGTAGATTCTGAAATTCCTTCTTCAATTGATGGTGTACTTGTAAAGCAACTATTCGGTGAAGATGATGTCGTTCAAGTAGGACAAGCCGTTGCGATTATCGAAACTGATGCTTCTTCTGCTGACACTCCTACCCCTGCCCCTGAAACAAATATTGAAGTCCCTAAAGAAGTTACAATAGCTGAAGAAATTGTTGAAAAAGCTATGGAAACCACTTCACTTCCTAAAACTTCAAATTCAACTAAATTCTTTTCTCCTTTGGTTCGTTCTATCGCTCAGGAAGAAGGCATCAGCATGTCTGAACTGGAAACCGTTCCCGGTACGGGAAAAGAAGGAAGGGTTACTAAAAAAGATATTTTAACATACCTGTCAAAAAGAACTGCCGTTCCGGCACCTAAAATAAGTACAGGGTCTCCGGTTCAAATTACAGCTTCTGCCGTTCCTGCCATGGAAGGTGATGAGATCATTGAAATGGACCGTATGCGCAAGATGATTGCCGATCATATGGTAATGTCTAAGCACGTTTCTCCACACGTCACTTCTTTTGTAGAAGCGGATGTAACAAACATTGTAAACTGGAGAAATAAAGTTAAAGATGAGTTCTTCAAACGCGAAGGAGAAAAAATCACCTTCACTCCCATCTTCATTGATGCGGTTGTAAAAGCGATCAAAGACTATCCGATGATCAATGTAGCCGTTGACGGCACAAACATCATTAAAAGAAAACACATTAATGTGGGTATGGCTGCTGCACTTCCTACAGGCAACCTTATTGTTCCTGTAATTAAAGATGCAGATCAAAAAAATATGATCGGTCTTACAAAAATCGTTAACGACCTTGCCAAAAGAGCTCGCGCTAACGAATTAAAGCCCGATGAAATTGCCGGAGGAACCTTCACATTAACTAACGTAGGTGGATTTGGAAATGTAATGGGGACACCTATTATCAACCAGCCACAAGTTGCTATTATGGCCGTTGGAGCAATTGTTAAGAAGCCTGCCGTTATGGAAACTGAGATTGGTGATGTTATTGCCATTAGACATAAAATGTTCTGCTCACTATCCTACGACCACAGAGTTGTAGACGGTTCTTTGGGTGGGATGTTCTTAAAAAGATTTTCGGATTACCTGGAAGCATTTGACCCTAACACGAATATTTAAATAATTACAAAGCATCAATTTAGATTGGTGCTTTACTTTTTACATTAAAATCTATGAATTTACAACTCAGCAGACCCCTGGCCTTTTTCGATCTGGAAACGACAGGAATACAAGTCGGAAAAGATAAGATCGTAGAGATCTGTGTTCTAAAGGTTCAAAAAGATGGAACCGAAGAATGTAAAACCTGGAGGGTAAATCCGGGAATGCCAATTCCAAAACAATCTTCGGATGTTCATGGCATTACCGATGAGATGGTAAAAGATTGCCCTGTCTTCCCAAAAGTTGCAAACGAAGTTCACAACTTTATTAAGGATGCGGATCTGTCGGGCTACAATTCCAACCGATTTGACCTGCCACTCTTAGCCGAAGAATTTCTAAGAGCTGACATCAATTTTGAAATGAAAAACAGACGATCCATAGACGTACAATCTGTATTTTTCAAAATGGAACCCAGAACCTTAACTGCTGCCTATCGTTTTTATTGCAATAAAGATCTTGTAGGCGCTCATGGTGCCGAAGCCGACACAAGAGCTACCTATGAAATTTTAAAAGCTCAGGTAGAACGATACGACGAATTAGATGCAGATTCTGAATCTATGGCAGAATTTACAAAACCTAGTCAGCCAAATGCTGACCTTGCAGGAATGATCAAATTTAATGACCAAGGCGATGAGGTCTTTAATTTTGGAAAACACAAAGGAAAACAAGTAAGCGAAGTTTTAGCAAAAGAACCAGGCTATTACGCATGGATGCAAAATGCGGACTTCCCTCAATACACCAAAAAAGTTTTAACAGCGATAAAGCTTCGAAATTTCAATCTGTAATGAAGATTATTTGTATCGGACGTAATTACACAGATCATGCGAAGGAGTTGAACAACCCTGTGCCTGAGAAACCGATCTTCTTTGTAAAGCCGGATACCGCTTTACTGAGAACAGATGTGTTCCATTTGCCGCCGTACAGCAACAACATACACTACGAACTGGAACTTGTTGTTAAAATTAAAAAAGTGGGCAAATCAATTTCGCAAAAGTTTGCACCCAACTATTACGATGAAATCAGCCTGGGGCTCGATTTAACGGCAAGAGATCTACTGCAGGAATGCATTAAAAAAGGTTTGCCCTGGGAAATTGCTAAGGGATTTGACAGC
>JANXFM010000020.1 GCA_024959975.1 Flavobacteriales bacterium | reverse complement strand
CGTTTGGAAAACATTTCCATTCCGTCAGATTTTGAATACCGTAAATTGGCTTCGCTTTCTTCGGAGGCCAAACAAAAGCTCGAAGCGATTCAACCTAAAACAATTGCTCATGCCGGAAGAATTTCGGGCGTATCCCCTGCAGATATTTCGGTGTTGTTGGTTTACATGGGGCGATAGTTCCACGTGGAACAACCACACAAAAGAAGACGGAACGTTTTTTGGCTAAAAAATGATTTTAGCGCGATTTAAGGGTGTTATCATCCTTTTGAGGCGGAAACACTCTAGACTAACCCCAAAACGCTCTTAGAGTGCGCGTGTGAAGCCCTTTTTTTTGATGAACCCTTGGTTTATTCCACGATTAATTTTGATTGTTGAATTATCCCATCTTCTTTGGTGATTTGTAAGAAATAAAGGCCGTTTTCCCAAGCGGAACAATTTATAACGCACTCATCATCAGCCCTTTGGTTGGTAAAAACTTCAACCCCAAGGACATTAAACAATTGAATTTTAGCATTTTTTATGTTTTTCACAGAAAAATAATTGTTTGCTGGATTGGGATAAACGCTTGTTTCATTTTCCAATTCAGATAAGCCAACTTCATATTCTGAGAAAGAAACATTGTCAACATAATATAAAGCCTCTTCCCCTCCAGATGCTGCCGGATATAAATCGAGTGCAGCTAGTGTAGTGTTTGGAGTTGGCACTTGATTCAATGATCCTTCGGACCAAACCCAACTTAATATAAAGTTTTCATCAAGTATTAAGGAAGCCAAATTATTGTCGATGTCAACATCAACTTTAACCTCAAACCACGAACCCACAGGATGCGTAAAATTACTGTTTACTACTCCGCTTCCAACGGTTAAATATCCAAAACCTGTTTGAGAAAAATAAACCTGAACAGCCCAGTTTGACGCAGCAGCATCAAATTCATGTAGCAAATTAAAATAAGCTCCATATCCCGGCTCAATTCGCATCATATAAGATAAAGTCCACCTCCCAGAAGTTTGGTTACCTAAAGGCAAAACCACATCTGTTGAGTCTCCCGACCTAAGTTTAATAGCGTTATTGGGGCTGAATGAAAATTCGCTGCTAATGAGGACGTCTTCTTCCCCTCCGGGATTGTTATTCCAAGTTGTCCACAAACCATTTGATTCTGTTCCAAGATATTCTCCAACTTTATAACTGTCAAAATCATCGTAAATAGATTGAGACAAACAAATATTTATGATTGACAAACATGAAATAGTTAAGAGTAGTTTTTTCATTTTTATAAGAATTTAACTTAGCCTAAGATAATAAAAAAGGCAGCGTGTTCAGAGAGCCATTTTATTATAAATTCATTTTAAAGAACACCACACAGAAAGAAATTATTCTACAATAAATTTGGTTCGCTGAACTGAGCCGGACTGGTTGGTGATTTGTAAGAAATAAACTCCGGGAATCCAGGTAGAACAATCAACAAATTCATGGTTTGAAGGAAGGGTTTTCTTGTAGATTTGAGACCCCAAAACAGAAACGATTTCACAGGTAGCACCTACATTTTCAGTTTTAACAACCAATCGATCAGAAACTGGATTTGGATACAAGTTTATCGACCCATCCAACTCTTCTATACCAATATTTGTTGTCTGAAAACTTAAATCATCAATGTAGAATAAAGCCTCTTCTCCTTCAGGCGCTGTTGTTACCAGATTAAGCGCGGCAATTGTTGAGTCGAACGGAAAATTATTTCCTGAATGATCTGACCCTACGCCCCAAGCCCAGGCTATTTCATCAGTAGAATGATCATTAATTGATAAAAAAGCAGCATTATTATCGACATTGATGACTACTTTAACTTTAAACCATTCTCCTGTCGAGTGTGAAAAGGCATAGCCTATAGCGTTAGTGGGCCCGGCAGCAAAGGAGCCTTCACCTGTATGAGAAAAATAAGAATGAAAGGCCTAGTTTGATTCATTATTGGCAAATTTATGAAGCAAGTTAAAATAAGCCCCATATCCGGACTCGATTCGCATCATGAAAGACAAAACCCAATTGCCGGTATTTACGTTACCAAAGGGTAAAACAATGTCTGATGAATCTCCTGATGCAAACTTAATAGAATTGGGACCACTGTATGAAAATTCGTCGGTAACGTACACATCTTTTGATCCTCCGGGATTATTGTCCCAGGTTGACCATAAATTATTTGATTGTGGGCAGAGGTAGTCACCAACGATGTAATCATCAAAATTATCTAAAAGAGATTGTGCTGTAGAGCTATTTACTACTGATAAACAAGAAATAATAAATAATAGTTTTTTCATTTTATAAGATTTTAATTTGGTGCAAAGTTACATAAAAAAGAACAAAAGCAAAAACACACATAGGTGCATATTGAGCTTTATTTTTATCATTAGTGATTAGTTGGCAAACCTCAAGGGATACATACAGGCTAAGGGTTTTTTTTAAGTTTTTTGAATAGTAGTAAATAACAGGATTGCCCCAAAAAAGAATAAAAAAACCACTCCATAAGGAGTGGTAAAAAAAGATGTGACCCCGGAGGGATTCGAACCCCCAACCGTCAGAGCCGAAATCTGATATTCTATCCAGTTGAACTACGGAGCCATTTGCAGCAAATATATTATTTTTACTTTCGATGCGTTCTA
>JANXFM010000077.1 GCA_024959975.1 Flavobacteriales bacterium | reverse complement strand
TCTGTTCAAGAATTCACTTTTTTATCTTGTAAATAAACCAGATGGTAAAATTCAGATCAGGTTAGAAAATGGAAAAGATATGAATACATTATATTTTAAGGATAATGGTTTGGGTATTCCTAAAGATAAACTTTCAAGTATTTTTGATAATTTCATGACCTATGGAAAAAAAGAAGGAACAGGTTTGGGATTAGCATTTTGTAAACGCGTTATGATAGCATTTGGTGGAGATGTGACTTGTCAATCGGAGTATGGTCAATGGACGCAGTTTGTTCTTACTTTCCCTAAATGTCATTTTTAAGCTTGTGATTGTTTGAATATATTTTTATTTATACCAACGTAAGTTATTGTGAAATAAATAATGTTAGCTGTTATAACTATTTCCTTTACAATGGGCTTTTTTTGTGTGAATGTTTCGTAATTTTGCCATGATAAAAGTGATTGTAAAACAAAAAAACATAAAAAGATGGCGGTATTAGTCGGTAGAAAAGCACCTCAATTTTCTGCAAAGGCAGTTGTGAATGGAAGCACTGTTGAAGCGAACTTCTCTTTAGAGCAGTACTTAGGTGAAAAAAATGTGGTATTGTTCTTTTACCCAAAGGATTTTACGTTTGTCTGTCCAACAGAGCTACATGCTTTCCAAGAGAAATTGGTTGAGTTTGAAACTCGTAACACAGTTGTTGTTGCCGTTTCTACTGATACCGAAATGTCTCACTGGGGTTGGTTGCAAATGGAAAAATCTCAAGGTGGGATTAAAGGTATTACCTATCCACTTGTTGCAGATACAAATAAAACGATATCTAAGAATTTTGATGTTCTTACCGGTGATTACTTCATTAATGAAGAGGATCAATTGGAAGCAGATACTGAGTTAATTGCTTACCGTGGTTTATTTTTAATAGACAAAAATGGTGTCGTACAACACCAGGTAGTTAATAATCTTCCATTAGGAAGAAATGTAGATGAGGCCATTCGTATGGTTGATGCTTTAACTTTTGTTGAAGAAAATGGTGAAGTTTGTCCTGCTAACTGGGCAAAAGGCAAAGATGCTATGAAACCTTCTCACGAAGGGACAGCTGATTATCTTGCTAAACACTAAAAAGTATACTTTATTTCAAAAAAAGCCTCTCGTTTTATTTCGAGAGGCTTTTTTTTTATACTGACTACTGAAAGATTTTGACTCTTTATTTATTCTAATGGTTTCAGGTTTTAAATTCTTGTATCTAATGACTTGAGTTTGAACAAACTCTAAATTTAGGGCTTTAAGCGTACTTTATACATTGTTTTTCCATATATTTGCATCCATAATGAAACTAGTAGATAAATACTCACCACTAGAACAGCCTGTTCTTGTCATTGGTATTGGATTGATTCCCGCTCCAAGGAGATTCGGAAGGGAACCCAATAGGTAATAGTTTAATGCGGGACACCCTGCTTATGCCAATTCGCACGATTACTTTTCATTCAACACATTTTTTACCAAACATCAATTCTTTCTGTTATGCATTTTAACATTACAGTGACCAATAAAAGTCATGAAAAATATGCAGATTTCATTTGTGAGCTAATGGAAAAAGCTGCAAAAGTTAGAGGTACCGGCATTGCTAAAAGAAAACCCGAATACATCAAGCAAAAAATGGCACAAGGTCGTGCCGTTATTGCTTTAGACAAAGACATTGCTGTAGGGTTTTGTTACATAGAAAGTTGGGGAGGGAAAAAGTATGTTTCCAATTCCGGACTAATCATTCATCCTGATTATCGAAAACAAGGATTGGCAAAAGCCATTAAAAAAGAGATCTTTGAACTTTCAAAAAATAAATTTCCTGATGCCAAATTATTTGGGATAACGACCAGTATGGCCGTGATGAAAATTAATTCTGATTTAGGATACAAACCTGTTGCTTTTTCAGAATTAACGACAGATGAAGACTTTTGGAAAGGTTGTCAGAATTGTACCAACTACGATGTTTTACAACGAACGAACAAAACCATGTGTCTTTGTACTGGAATGGTCTGTGATTTTAAAGAAACTAAGACGAATCAAGTTACAGAAGATAAAAAGTCGTGGGATAAATTTATTCAATTTTTGAAACACAGAAAAAAACGAATTCAGGAAAAAGCCAAATTATTTCCAAAACTTTTAAAACGCATCAATTATGGAAAATAATAAAATAGTACTTGCATTTAGTGGTGGTTTGGACACTTCTTATTGCGTGAAATACTTGAAACACGAAAAACAATTTGATGTTTATTCGGCTATTGTAAACACAGGAGGTTTCTCAAAAAGTGAATTGATTGAAATTGAAGAAAAAGCATTTTCTCTGGGTGTTAAAGAACATCATACACTGGAGCAAACTCAAGCTTATTACGACAAAATCATTAAGTATTTGATTTTTGGGAACGTACTTAAAAACAATACCTACCCTTTGTCTGTAAGTGCAGAGCGTATTTATCAGGCTATTTCTCTTGCAGAGTATGCGAAATCGATTGGTGCAAAATATATTGCTCATGGAAGTACTGGAGCCGGGAACGATCAAATTCGTTTTGACCTGATTTTTCAACTCATTGCTCCTGAGATTACTATTATTACTCCGATACGCGATCAGCAATTATCTCGAAAAGAGGAAATTGAGTATTTAGCGAAATACGGTGTAGAGGTTGACTGGAAGAAAGCACAATACTCTATTAATAAAGGGCTTTGGGGGACAAGTGTTGGTGGCGCTGAAACGCTTACATCACACCAGTCTTTACCCGGCGAAGCTTATCCCAGTCAATTAAAGGAAAAGGATACGCAGGAGCTGACTATTGAATTTGATAAAGGTGAAATTTGTGGGGTAAATGGAACCGCAATGAAACCGGTTGAAGCCATACAATACATTGAAGATATTGCCAATAAATACGCAATTGGACGAGATGTGCATGTGGGTGATACCATCATCGGAATAAAAGGACGTGTTGGTTTTGAAGCAGCAGCTTCGAGTATCATCATTAAAGCTCATCATACTCTTGAAAAACACACCCTTTCTAAATGGCAATTGCACTGGAAAGAACAATTGGCGAATTGGTACGGGATGTTTATTCACGAAGCACAATATTTTGAACCTGTAATGCGAAATATTGAAACCTTCTTAGAAGACACACAAACGTATGTTAGTGGAAAAGTATTTGTTCAGCTTGACCCGTATCGATTTACCGTAAAAGGAATAGAATCTCCAAACGATCTGATGACCTCTGA
>JANXFM010000044.1 GCA_024959975.1 Flavobacteriales bacterium | reverse complement strand
TATGTGAATTTGCTTCGAACCACAAGTCAGTGCATGTCGGCTGCCTTAGGTGGTGCGAACACCATCAACGTAAACAGCTTTAATGCAGCCTATAAGAAAAACGATGATGATTTTGCCCAACGTATGGCGAGAAACATCTCTTTGATACTAAAAGAAGAATCTTACTTCAATAAAGTAAATGACCCATCGTCAGGCTCTTACTACATAGAACACCTGACAAACGAATTGAGCCAAAACGCCTGGAAGCTTTTCCAAGAAATAGAAGCACAGGGTGGATGGATAGAATGCGTAAAAACGAATTCCATTCAAGAAATGATTGCACAAAATTCAGCACTACAGGAAGAAGCTCTAAACCATGAAAACACACAACTTTTAGGAACGAACCTCTACCCAAATACAGACGAAGAAATGTCTTCTCAAATGGAGGGACCAGCACAAAACGATTATGTAGAAGGGAACGATTTTAAAGCCTTAAACACAAAACGTTTGTCTGCGCTAATGGATGTTGAACGATTAGCGAAGGAGGGAAATGATGGCTAGACCCGATTTTTCAAATGTAAACCTCAATCTCGATAGAAAAGAAGCTCCGAAGTCCGGTAAGACTTGGCTGAGTCCGGAGCAAATTGAAATTAAGGAAAGTTACCAGGCAAAAGATATTAAGAATACAGAGCACATCGGATTTATTTCGGGCATAGCTCCAAACCTCAGAGGGCCCTATTCTACCATGTATGTGATGCGTCCCTGGACGATACGTCAATATGCAGGTTTTTCTACGGCCGAAGAATCCAATGCTTTTTACCGGAGAAATTTAGTTGCCGGACAAAAAGGGCTTTCGGTAGCTTTCGATCTGGCTACACATCGCGGGTACGATTCAGACCACGAACGCGTAGTTGGTGATGTTGGTAAAGCAGGTGTTGCCATCGATTCTGTGGAGGATATGAAAATCCTTTTCGATCAAATACCACTCGATAAAATGTCGGTTTCCATGACCATGAACGGAGCTGTGCTTCCCATCATGGCTTTTTATATTGTTGCTGCCGAAGAACAAGGAATAGACCCACAACTTTTAAGCGGAACCATTCAGAATGATATTCTAAAAGAATTTATGGTGCGTAACACTTACATCTACCCACCTAAACAATCCATGAAAATTATCGCGGATATTTTTGAATATACTTCTCAAAATATGCCGAAATTCAATTCCATCAGTATTTCGGGCTACCACATGCAGGAAGCAGGGGCTACTCCGGATATTGAGTTGGCTTATACCCTAGCAGACGGGCTGGAATATATTCGTACAGGACTGGCAGCAGGAATGGACATCGACACCTTTGCTCCGCGCTTGTCCTTCTTTTGGGGTATTGGAATGAATCACTTTATGGAAATTGCCAAAATGCGTGCTGCTCGTATGATTTGGGCGAAATTGGTAAAACAATTTAATCCTAAAAATCCAAAATCACTTGCTTTAAGGACACACAGTCAGACTTCAGGTTGGAGTTTAACCGAACAAGACCCATTCAATAACGTAGCACGTACCTGTATAGAAGCCATGGCCGCAGCTTTTGGTGGAACTCAATCTTTACACAGCAATGCATTAGACGAGGCCATTGCTTTGCCAACCGACTTCTCGGCACGTATTGCTCGTAACACCCAAATATATCTGCAAAAAGAAACCGAACTTACCCGCGTGGTTGATCCTTGGGGCGGCTCTTATTATGTGGAAAAACTTACCGAAGATATCACGCAAAAAGCATGGACGCTAATTCAAGAGATTGAAGAATTAGGTGGCATGGCTAAAGCCATAGAAACAGGTATTCCTAAGATGCGTATTGAAGAAGCAGCAGCGCGTAAACAAGCGCGTATCGATAGTGGTAAAGACCAAATTATCGGTGTAAATTCTTACCGTCTGGAAAAAGAAGCACCCATAGAAACTCTAGAGGTAGACAATACGCTTGTACGAGAATCTCAAATTAAACGTTTGGATGAAATACGTACTTTAAGAGATAAGGCTGCTGTACAAAAGGCTTTAAATGAACTTACCGAAGCTTGTCAATCGGGTAAAGGAAATTTACTAGCTTTAGCAGTAGAAGCAGCTCGTTGCAGGGCTTCACTAGGTGAAATATCAGATGCCTGTGAAAAGGTATTCGGAAGATACCAGGCTAAAATACGTTCAATTGCAGGAGTATATTCTATGGAAATAGCAGACAATAAAGCTTTTAAAAAAGCACAGGAATTGGCAGACAAATTCGCTGAATTGGAAGGGCGAAGACCAAGAATTATGGTCGCTAAAATGGGTCAAGACGGTCATGACAGAGGAGCAAAAGTAGTTTCTACTTCTTTTGCCGACCTTGGTTTTGACGTAGATATAGGACCTCTTTTCCAAACTCCTAAAGAAGCAGCAAAACAAGCCGTGGAAAACGACGTTCACATTTTAGGTATTTCTTCCTTAGCTGCAGGACATAAAACACTAATCCCATACGTTATAGAAGAATTAAAAGCACTTGGTAGAGAAGATATTCTAATCGTGGCAGGTGGTGTAATTCCCGCCCAAGACTATGACTACCTTTTTGAGGTGGGAGTTTCGGGTGTCTTTGGTCCCGGAACGGTAATCGCCGAAGCTGCTGCACAGATATTAGAAATCATGATTAACAATTGTAAATGAAAAAACTTCTTTTCTTAATCGCCCTACTTTCTGCTACACTTGTACAGGCACAAAGCCCTCGTAACGATAGTTATTCTGCTCTTGGAGCGCTTACAAGTTTCAAAGACGTTCCCTTTGGAGTAAGCATCTACCATGTAGCCAAAGATCAAAAATTTGGTTTTTTTACCGAACTAAAATTTAATCGATTAAATTTTAACAAAGATTACACCTTCGAAGGCTACCCGGTGGCTTCAGACACGCTTAGAAATGCCCTTTTTATGGGAAATAAAAACATGGTGAAAATGATTAATATTGGTACCGTATTTAATCCTCAGGAATTGGGCGTGATGGAATGGGATTTTGTAGATATCGATTTTTGCCTGGGAATTGGATATATGCAGAATTTCCGATACAATTTCTATGATGATAATAAAGGTATTGAAGCAACTGAAGATCAAAGCCCTTCTTACCCATTAGGCAAATATTACGTAATTGATTACAACGATCATGGTCTGAATTTAAACGTGGGTACTAACCTTTCTTTCCAACAAATCCCCTTCATGATTCATATTGGTTACGACTTTAAGCCAAAAACTCTTGCCCTAGGATTTAACTGGAAGGTGAAGTAGGTATTAGGTATTAGGTACTAGGTATTGATAATGGATTATTGACAATTAAAACGTTCGTGGTATCTACTTAATTCTGTCTGCTGTCTCCTGAATTCTGAATACTTTATTCTAACTTTGCAGAAAACGTATCTAGATGAAAACAGTACTTATAGCAATTGCTCTGTTAGCACTTGGATTTGCCGGAATTGCCATTAAAATATGGGCAAAGAAAGATGGTAAATTCGAAGGTACTTGTGCAAGCAACAACCCACTAATTACAAAAGAAGGCGAACCTTGTGGGTATTGTGGAGCTGAATCCGAAGAACAATGCAAATCGGATGAAATGACTGCGTGATCGCAAAACTACATGACAACTCACTGGTCACGAAACAATAACATTCACTTCCATTTGAAGATGAATGCCAAACCTCACTTTTACAGAAGATTGAATATCCTGAGCAAGTTTGTAAATATCTTCGCCTTTTGCTCCTCCATAGTTCACCAAAACCAAAGCTTGCTTTTCGTGAACTCCATAATTTTCAATACGCTTTCCTTTCCAACCGGCTTTTTCAATCAACCAGGCGGCAGGAACTTTTACTTCTCTACCATTTACAGGGTACGAAGGAACATCAGCATATTGTTTTTTAATTTCTTCAAAAGTAGCTCTTAGTATCACGGGATTCTTAAAAAAGGAACCCGAGTTCCCTATTTCTTTTGGATCGGGAAGTTTAGACTGTCTGATGGAAATTACAGCTTCACTAACTTCTTTAGGCGCGGGCTTATCAATACCTCTTTGATTCAAGACCTCAGTTATAACGCCATACGTTGTGTTTACAAGGCCATCATTTCGCAACTGAAGGGTAACCGACAAAATGATGTACGCTCCCTTATGTATATTTTTAAAAACAGACTCCCGGTAACCAAAATGACAAGATTCACGATCGAATACATGAATTTCTTCACTGGCAATATGGAAAGCCTCAAGTTCTACAAAAACTTCTTTTAACTCAACCCCATAAGCTCCTATATTCTGCATGGGAGCTGCACCTGTATTTCCGGGAATTAAAGACAAGTTTTCAATTCCATTATAACCATGATTTAAAGACCACAATACAAACTCATGCCAATTTTCTCCTGCCTGAACTTTTATCAATCCATTTCCCAAATCGGCAATCCCCTTTAAATCAATATGTACAACTAAGCCCTTATAATCTCCACACAAAAGGATGTTACTACCTCCTCCCAAAAACAATTTAGGAAGCCTTAAAAACTCCGGTTCAGCAAGAAGTTTTCTTAACTCTGAAACAGATTTTACCACAGCAAAAAAATCGGCCTTATAATCGATCCCAAAAGTATTGTAAGCTTGTAATGAATGGTTTTCTAATATTCGCATGCTCAAAGATAACAGATTTGATTTATAGCTCACTAAAAAACCGATAACCATAAAGATTATTTACTAAGCCACTACATCAGCTTCCAATTTCCGTAGACATACCTTAAATTATAAGTGCTATTTAGCTAGAATTAAAAATCTTTATCGTGTTATTGTTTTATACGTTCTGTTTATGAAATAATCTTTCTTTTGCGCTTTCCTGGCATTAATAAAAGCTAGCATATTTTCTGTAATTTGATTAATTTTTATTGATGTTTCAAGTTTTTCTGCATCCGAAACAAATCCATCTTCACTTAAAATAATAGGCATTACCTTTTCCTCATCTTCTAAAAATGAATGAGCACTAGAAGCAATGTAATTACTATAATGTGCATAGCCATTCCCTACCTCATCATACATAACAGACATCCAACCTAATCCTTCGCGCTTTGAAAACTTTTTGGCCAGATATTTATCTTTCATAAGCTTTCCATTACTATCTTTCATATTGTGAATTCGCCTGCCTTTAAAAATCTTTTTTGAAAATTCATCAAAACCGTACGAAACCAATGTAGACGCATACAATTGAAGAAACAAATTCAAATGAACCCTAACCAGGGGTACTGCAGCGATATAATTATTATCTCTCATTAACTGCGTAAACCCACGCAATAAATTCACATATTTATTCAGTACAGCAGAACAATACAAATCATAAATACACAAAGGACGTGCTTCAAAAGTTTCTTTTCCAAGTTCTAGTAAACGATCTATTGACTCATCAATATTTTTTAATAACTCACTCATAATATTTCTATTAAAACACAATACATTAAAAATTATAATTAAATCTAATATTTCACACCCAAAATAAAGTTGTCAACTACATAAATTGAACAAACTTCAACAAAAGGCAAATAAAGTTAATACAAACATCTAGATATAACGAAGATAACAAGCAGATTTCTTCATTTTAAAGGCAAATTTGAGTGACTTCACCTATATAATAGGTTAAATACTAAAGGTAAATTGTTTAATTACTTTTATTATTTAATTTATTTTTCATCTTAAACTACATAAGCACAAGACTGCATGACTTTTTTCGGCTTTGAGATTTCAAGATATATCATACAAAAAAATAATTCCTCAAAACGAATTATATAAATCTCAAAAAATTATCAGAGTAAAGAATCAACCAACTTCTCTATACTCATGCCTTCTGCTTCTGCCTTATAATTACGTACAATACGATGACGCAAAATTGGTAAAGCTACAGTCTTAACATCCTCAATATCGGGAGAATACTTACCATTAATAGCAGCATGGGCTTTAGCAGCAAGCACTAAAAACTGAGAAGCTCTTGGACCTGCCCCCCAAGAGAGGTACTTCTTCACCTGGTCGGAAGCCAGATTATTTTCAGGACGAGTTTTAGCAACCAATGTAACAGCATATTCCACCACATTATCTGCAACCGGAATTTTACGAATTAAGTCCTGAATCTTTAAGATCTCACCGGCAGAAAGAACCTCATTAATAGTCTGTTCGTTAGCTGAAGTTGTATTCTTAACGATCTGCACTTCTTCTGTAAAAGATGGATAATCTACTTTTAGATTAAACATAAACCGATCTAACTGTGCTTCGGGTAAAGGATAGGTACCCTCTTGCTCAATCGGATTCTGTGTTGCCAACACGAAGAAGGGTTTATCTAATTTATGGTGGTGTCCTGCCGCAGTTACCGAACGTTCTTGCATCGCTTCCAATAAAGCCGCTTGCGTTTTTGGTGGAGTACGATTAATCTCATCCGCTAAAATTACATTCGAAAAAACAGGACCCTTAATAAATTTAAAGTTTCTGTTTTCGTCTAAGATCTCGGCACCAATTATGTCCGAAGGCATTAAATCGGGTGTAAACTGAATACGTGAAAAGTTGAGTCCTAAAGCCTCACTAATGGTTTTCACCAATAGGGTTTTTGCCAATCCCGGAACTCCTACCAAAAGTACATGTCCTGTGCAAAATATAGATAAAATAAGTTCTTCAACCACTTTATCTTGTCCAACAATAACTTTAGCTATTTCGTTTTTTAAAGCAGCAAATTGTCCCTTTAGATTATCTAATTCTTTTACTTCTGTATTCTGTTCTGACATAATTATTCTTTTACCAATTGTATTGGAAGGAATTCGATTTATACTCGTCATCAATACGAACATAAGTCTTTAACAGTGAAGAGTTTATCCAAGCTGAAATAACTTCATCTTTCTTATGATCTAAAGCTAAGTCACGAATCATTTTATAATCGTCCTTAAAGTTGGCTATGTGAGCTTCCATTCTGTTTAATAACATAAAAACTCTGTATGCCTCTTTCCCATTTTCCATCTTCACATAACCGGGTTCAGAAATTTCTCCGACTTCAAGCACATCAACAACAACTTTAATTGCATTTTCCAATTCGTGTAGCTCAAAACTGCTGGTTCCCGTATTCATGTTAATTAGCTTCCCACCATTAAACTTAGTCATCTTATCATCTGAATGACGAGTGGTAGCCGTCTCAAAAGTTAAATTAGCATCGAGAACAGAATCGCGAACCGCAGATAATATGTCCTTAGCATTGTTCAAATCTATAGGAGAAATTTTTGGAGACATCAAGATATGACGTACATCAACCTCATCACCTCTACGCTCTTTCATCTGAACAATATGATAACCATACTCGGTTTCAAAAACCTCAGAAATCTCACTCTCTTCAAGACTAAACATCACTGCCTCAAATTCTTTTACAAACACCCCTCTTTTAATTCCGGTATATAAACCACCATTACGTGATGAGCCGGGATCTTCCGAATACAATATTGCCAGAGTAGCAAAACTTTCACCTTTTAAAATTCGCTTCTTAAGCTTTTCCAACTTATTATTAACCTCCTTAATTGCTGCTACGCTTGGTGGTGGTAGTTTTAATATTTGAGCTACCTCAACGGTTTCGTTAATTTTGGGTAAGCTGTCCACATCAAAAGTAACAAAGTGAACTTTCACCTCTGCCGGAGTAACATCCACAGAAGAAGTAATATCGTGACGAACTCTTTGAATGATTAATGACTGCTCGATAGGCTCGTACATTTCTTCTTTGACCTCATAGATTTTTTTATCAAAATACTGCTCCAATTGTTCTTCACCACCCAATTGTGTGATAAAATTATTTAAGCGAGAATCTATTTCATTGATCACTTCATTTTCTGTTACTTCAATACTATCTAATTCTGCTTTGTGAAGCATTAATTTTTGAAACAATAAGTCCTCAAAAACTTGTGCACGCACATCAGAATCAACTTCCAAACCCTGAGCCTGGTATTGAAGAAGTTGTTGCTCAATATCCGATTTAAGAATAATATTATTCCCTACAACAGCTGCAATTCCTTCAACAGTTACTTGAGCTGACATCACTTGAGTCATCATTAAAAAAGCGATAACGAATATTCTTCTCATATTAATAGATCTCAAATTGTTTTGACTTCCTAGCATCTTCTAATAATTTCGATTGAATTACCTCTATGGTTTTCAATTTTCTTTGGTTCAGCAATATACTTTTTATTTCTCCCTCTACATATTCCAAAGGGGCAATTTCTCCTTGTTCTTTCACGTCCATAAGACGTAACAAGTATACATCGAACGTATCTTTTAGGAACATCGTATTTTTTTTCATCGATAATGATGAAATATCAAATTCTGAAGGAAATACTTCCTCAAGATCTTTCCACCTTAACCACTCATCGGGATTGTTGTAAAAACGCTTTGAATATTGATGGCAATAAGCTTCTATACGATCTATATATAGGGTATCCTTGTCAAATAACCAGGTTTCTAAAGAATCTAATTTTGGTGCCATAACACTAGCTTTCACAAACATCACTTTAATAATCTTATCTGCCAACAAATAATCATCGGTATGTTGCTCGTAGTAAGCTTGAAAATGATCTTCCAGAACAATAGTATCTATACTTTGCTGAATAAGTTTTTGCTCGTAGGCATGAATCAGAAGAGAATTACGATAAGCTTCCAATCGCTTTTCAATTTCCAATTGTTCCTGATTGATATTCAGCTCTGCCTTTTGTAGCAATAACTCCTGTTTTGCCCAGTTGTTGATGTACTGCTGTATGAAAGCTAAACTATCAGCAGCTGTTAATTCACTATTGTACAAAGACTTTACTTCCGACTCATACAAATAGGAATCGCCCAATCTGGCAAGTAAAATGTCGTCATTTCTCTCGAAAAAAGAACATGACGACAATATGATAGCTAAGAATATGTAATAAAAAGTCTTGATCACTTCATGGGGGTTTACTTTAACTCGGTCGTATACAAATTGCCATACCACTCAAAGATAATATCTTTTGACGAACCTAAAGTGTTCACTGCTTTCCTGAAAGCTTTATTAAAATGCCCTTTAAAAACCGGGATGCTCACTTCTTTAACTTCTTCTTCTACATCCAATTCACCTATACGATTCGTTTTTACCAAATCAAGTACATAGTTATTAATGCGTACCGGATATTTTGCCTTTAACTCCGCCAACCATTGTTTTTCAAGAAAATCCTGATAATCAGAAGTAACTAAACCTTTAGTATCTTTCAATTCTTTCACTTGTGGAGCAAGAACTTTTTCTACATAAACGATTTTCACATTTTGGTTATCTTGAATTAGGTCTGATACACCTTGCGTCCATTCTACCTGGTCTACAAAAGTATTTTCTCCCTTAAGAAAAACGCCTTCTTTCACATCCATATTTAAAGAAGACTTCTTATTAATTTTTGCCTGAATCTTTTCTATATCAATGTTACCTTTACTTAGTTTTTTATACACTTTACAAGCAATATTTTCATTCTGGCAGTTAATCACTTTAGCTTCTACACGTGTATCCCACATATAGTTTTGCTTATTCGCCTGATAAAAAGCTTTTAAACCGGTGGTGTCTTTTACCGCTTTGGACCATATTTTTTTATCGGTAAGCTCATACAATAAAATACCATCTCTGTACTCTTTCATCAAAAGGCGGAAATCGTTGTATTTAGATTCAAGGTTAGCATCTTCATAGGCAATAATTGCATCTTCAGACCATTTCGCAAAAGCCTGGTTTATGAATACTGAGGCATCTATTGTGTTTTTCATTCTACGAGCAGATTTTAAAAGATGAGCAGCAAAATCGGCTTGAGTATATTTTATTTCACCTAGCGTAAAGATTGTTTTAGTAAGATCTTTCAAATGATCATCTAAGGACCATTTTCCGGCAATAAAATCAGTATCTACATAATTTTTCAATGCATTAACCGCTGATTTATTAACCTTGTAATTGTATTCTTTCTTTAATTTATTGACCAAAGAAGTACGCTTTACCTGAGCTCTGGAATCCTTTTCTACTTTCTTTTTGATCTCAGCTTTTTCGTCTTCAAAACTGCCTAAGCTTTTCCGATCAACAAGCTTAATGATATGCCATCCGTAAGGAGTTTGGACAGGCTCAGAAATATCGCCTGTATTTTTCAAAGAAAAAGCAGCATTCTCAAAAGTCTCTACCATTTTGTTGGTTCCAAACCACGGAAGCTCTCCACCTTTGGCAGCACTGTTTTTATCATCAGAATATTGCTTTGCCATTTCGGCAAAATCAGCATTCTCTGAAACAATTTTCCCGTAAATCTCGTTTATCTTTTGTTGTGTAAGAGTAATTTCTACAGGAGTATTTTGCCCTGCAGGCTTAGTAAACTTCACCATGATGTGTGCCGTCTTCACTTCACCTCGAGATAAACGCTTATCAGTTACCTTTAGGAAGTGGTAACCAAAACGAGAACGGATAATCTCTGACACCTCACCCTGAGCAGTATTATAAGCCGCATTTTCAAAAGGATACACCATGTATAAAGCACTAAAATACCCCAAGTCACCCGCATTATCTTTTGCCGATGGGTCTTGAGAGTTTGCTCTTGATGTAGAAGCAAAATCTGCTCCGGCAAGAACTTCCGCTCTGAACTGTTGAATCTTTTTATAAGCCTTTAAAGTATCTGCAGGAGATGCATCTTCAGGAACAGAAATTAAAATATGACTTGCTCTTACTTCCGTTTTCAAACGTTCGTATGCCTCACGTATTAGTTGTTCACCAGCTTGTTTATCCACCAAGTAAGGGTTCGCCAATTGCTTACGATATCCGGAAAGTTCCTTTACAAAAGAAGGAACCGTATCCATACCTAATGTTTCGGCTTCTTTTACCTTAAGTTTAAAATTGACATATAATTGAACGTACTCGTCAAAAGTTTTAGGGTCGAGATCTTCACCTACTTGTCTATTTTTGTTGTAAACACTTAAAAAATCATCTACATTAACCTCTTCGTCAGCTACGGTAAGTAACGTTCTGCTAGAATTTTGCGCAAAGGAATTCATTGCAATGGTTGCTATTACTAGCAAACAAATTATTTTTTTCATCTTAATAAATTTATAATTCTACTTTCTACTATAATTTGGTGCTTCGCGTGTAATCGTTACATCGTGTGGATGCGACTCGGTTACACCAGCACTTGTTATTCTCACAAAC
The DNA here is from genome assembly GCA_024959975.1 of Flavobacteriales bacterium. Taxonomy (GTDB): domain Bacteria; phylum Bacteroidota; class Bacteroidia; order Flavobacteriales; family UBA7430; genus JANXFM01. The sequence goes on along the minus strand of JANXFM010000044.1, from coordinate 5,977 downwards.
TGTGCCTTTTCTTGTAATGTAGAAATATCTTTTGAACCACAATACCCCATACCGGCACGTAATCCACCAATAAACTGATACATCACTTCTGCTAAAGTTCCTTTATAATCAACACGTCCTACGATTCCTTCCGGAACCAATTTCTGAACATCGTCTTCTACATCCTGGAAGTAACGATCTTTCGAACCTGCTTTCATGGCATCAATAGATCCCATTCCACGGTAGGATTTATATTTACGTCCTTCATAAATAATGGTTTCTCCAGGCGATTCTTCAGTACCGGCTAATAAGGAGCCCAACATTACAGAATCGGCTCCTGCAGAGATGGCTTTTACAATGTCACCCGTATAACGAATCCCACCATCGGCAATTACCGGAACACCTGAACCTTTAATCGCATCGGCAACCATCATTACTGCAGATAACTGGGGTACACCTACACCTGCCACTACACGGGTCGTACAAATTGAACCCGGACCAATACCTACTTTTAAACCATCTGCTCCGGCATCTACCAAATACTTCGCCGCTTCAGCAGTTGCAATATTACCAACTACCACGTCTAAATTTGTGTGTTTCGCCTTAATCAATTTTAAGGTATCCACCACTCCTTTAGTATGACCATGAGCCGTATCTACAATTACAGCATCAACACCCGCATCAACCAGTGCATCTACTCTATCCATGACATCTGCAGTAACACCTACACCGGCAGAAACTCTTAATCGACCATAAGAATCTTTGTTTGCATTTGGTTGTACGCGAACTTTTATAATATCTCTATAAGTAATTAATCCAACAAGTACGTTGTTATCGTCAACTACAGGAAGTTTTTCAATTTTGTGTTTTTGAAGAATATCTTCAGCCTGTGCTAAAGTTGTATTCTCTTTGGTAACTACTAAACCATCTTTAGTCATTACATCATCTACTGAAAGCTTATCATTTTTAACAAAACGCAAATCACGATTCGTAACAATACCCAACAATTTAGAATCAACATCAACCACTGGAATACCACCAATACGGAATTCTTTCATCATGCGTTTTGCATCTGAAACTTTAGAAGTATGCGACAAAGTAACAGGATCTAAGATCATTCCGGACTCTGCACGTTTTACTGAACGTACTTCCTTGGCCTGAGCCTCAATGCTCATGTTTTTGTGTATAACTGCAATACCTCCCTCACGAGCAATAGCAATAGCCATAGCCGATTCTGATACCGTATCCATCGCAGCAGATACAATAGGAGAATTTAAGGTAATGTTTCTTGAAAATTTCGATGTGATATTCACATCACGTGGTAAAACTTCAGAGTAAGCCGGCACTAATAATACATCGTCGTAAGTAAGTCCCTCTCCGATGAATTTCTCTGTAGAATGTAAGTCCATTAGAATGCAATTTTAAATAATAATTGCGTACAAATGTACTAAAAATCATGTGGTACATCATCATCATTTAGAAAAGATGAAGATAGTTGGTGGTTGTTTATTGTTGGTAGGTGTCACCCTGAGCCTGCCTACCGCAGGCAGGCTTGTCGAAGGGTTGGTTGTTGGTATTTTAGTAGGTTAGAAATTCCGAATTGGAAACTGGTCACTAGTCATGAAATTAAAAAAAGAGTTTATAGCCTACCTGAGTGCTATTATAAGGATAATCGTGAAGTGTGATTTGTTGTCGGATATATAGTTGATATGAATCCCAATTTTTAGCAATTTTTGCAGTATATAATAGGGGGAAATCATCATTTTCCAAATAACCTCTAAAGCCTCTGACATCATGAGAAAAACGATACTCTTTATAATTCATATTCAAAGATAAAGCAGCTAAAATCGCATCATTTTGGCGGTTATTTATCATATAAGTTTGCCATACATACAAACCTAACAAGAGACCTACATCGCAGCTTAGATGGTCGTTTAGGCTTTTCTCTACATGATATGACAAGTCTAAATAATAGGCAGGGCTATCCGTATAACGTGCATTTCGAAACTGAGATCCTGAAGCTGTTTTCAGACCTACATTAAAGAGCAATTGTGTTTGTTCGGTTTCAAAAACCAAAGCGTTCATCTCCACTAAAACATCTCCACTGGCATAACCTTTGGGGAACTCGTCACGAGAAACTCTTTCATCACGAATTGCAGAGTCCATTTCAAAATATTCTATTGGGTTTATCTCTAATTTTAAAGCTGCTTTATTACCTAAAGGAAGTGCAACACTCGTATAAAAATCCCAAGATGTTTCTCCGGGGTTCAAATGGTTGCTAAATCGCAGATCAAACTCAGGTTTTCGAATCATTTTTTCGGCAAAAGGTATTGGAAAAGCATTAGGTCCCATAAAAGCCGGTGATAGTTTCATATAAGAAGACCAGTGTGTATGCCCATCCCATTGATGAGTTTCGTTCCACCAGGAGAAATCCTGAGCAAGGAGACTCAAAGGAAAGCAAAAGGCTAGAATGAAGTATTTCCAACCACAATTTCGCATAAATCTTCTTCTTTTAAATATTTGATTGCTAAGTTTTGTAATGCTTTTGCATCTAAATTGTCGAGTATGACCCGGTAATTGTCGTAAAACTCAAATCCCACTCCCTGAATGTGCATGTTCTTTAACAAACTCGCCTGAGCAAAGGGGCCATCGGCAGACTTTAATATTTGCCCCATAATGTAATTTTTTACCAGGCCGAGCTCTTCATCAGAAATCAACTCTTCTCTAAGGCGTTTAAGCTCGTAATATATTTCTTGTAAGGCTAATTGTGTTCCTTCACCTTTCACCTCAGTAGAAATACTAAAATAGCCACTCTCTTCCTGATGCATACACATGGCACCTATTCCGTAAGTTAAGCCTTTATCCTCTCTAATATTACTCATTAAGCGAGAACCAAAATAACCACCCAAAACCACAGATAAAAACTTCAATTGGTGGTAATCCTCGTGATGTGAATTAAAGCAAACCCTACCTATTCTAATGGCAGACTGCAAAGCTCCCTCTTTGGCAATATGAATTTTATCGTTTTTAACTTGAGTTGAATATTCCTGAATGTCAGGGGTGTTTTTGAGCTCCCAACTCCCTAAATATTCATTTAAGATCGCTTCGCCATTTGCCGGCATCATCCCGGCAAGGTATATTTTCAGGGCAGCATTCTTATAATGCTCATTATGGAAATCAACGACATCTTCTCTAGAAATATTTTCAAAATCTTCTATGGACGCAGAAAATCCATAAGAATGATCTTCGAATAAAGTTTTGAAAAAAGTATTCCTGGCTTTAAACTCTACTTTCTCAGAATTGATAATGAAGCTTTGTTTTTTATGCGCCAAAATAACCTTGAATTCATCCTCGGGAAAAACGGCATTTTTTATCGCATCAATAAATAGGGGTAAAACTTTATCGAAGTACTGATTAAGCGTGTAAAGACTCACAATAGCTCGATCCGAATTGATGTCTAATTGGGTATAAGCTCCGTAAAAGTCTAAGCTTTCATGAATTTCTTCTCCCTTCTTTTGACTGGTCCCTTCAAAGAGCATGGCATTGCACATACTCGCTTGTAAAGCCTTATTTTGAACTTTAGAACCGGCCTCAAAAACAAGATCCAAACGACACAACTCTTGTCCACCACCTGCCATAACATGAACTTCCAGGCCATTAGCTAAACAAAGCGTTTTGGGCGCTAAGAACTTAGGCATGTGTATTTCCTGAAAATGTATTTCCTGATTTCTATCTAACATCTTCATCTATTTAGCATGGTAATATAAAGTATTGGAATTCTCTTTTCTAAAAATATCCTGAGCTATGGCACGGATCTTTTCGGCTGTTACCCCCTCGTAAAGCTCAATTTGCTTATTGGCCAAATTCACATCGCCCATCAACTCTGAGGTGGCTAAATTCATGGCTTTATTCAATATGTTGAGCTCGGAGAACATGTGTGCCGACTCCACCTTATTTTTCACTTTTCGAAGTTCCTGACTCCCAACCAATTCTGTTCTTAACTTTTCTATCTCAGCATCTATACTTGCTTCAGCTTGTTTCATGCTCACTCCCGGAGCTAACTTTCCTGCAAAATAGAACAAGCCTTCGTCTAACTCACCTCCGATAAAGGCATCGATATCGCTAAACAATTTTTGTTCTTTTACGAGACTGTTATACAAACGAGAAGAATTTCCACGAGATAGAATATCGGAGATTAAATCGGTAGCATAAAAATCCTTATCCGTACGAGCACACATATGAAATGCTTTATAAATAACATCTACAGGTACATCTCTTTCTACTTTTAAAGTACGGGCTTTTTCTTGCCGTGGTTCTTTTGGTAGATTTCTTACAGCTAGTTCTCTTCGTTCGATTGGTGCAAACCACTTTTCAGAAAGAGCTTTAATTTGATCAATCTCCACATCTCCTGCAACTACTAATATGGCATTATTAGGAGCATAATGCTTATAGAAAAATGCTTTTACCTCTTCCATTGTAGCCTCTTCAATATGAGAAACTTCTTTACCAATAGTCGGCCACTGATAGGGATGTTCTTTATAAGCAAGAGGTCTTAACAATAGATGTATATCGCCGTATGGCTGATTCAAATAATTCTGCTTGAACTCTTCTATCACTACTTGTCTTTGCACCTCCAGGCTCTTTGGTGTAAAAGCTAAACTCAACATACGATCAGATTCTAATCGAAATGCCTGTTCCAAATTATCTTTTGGAAGTGTGATGTAGTAATTGGTAATATCATTGGAAGTAAAAGCGTTATTTTGCCCTCCTGCCTTCTCTACGACCTCATCATAATCAGAGATGTTTACCGAACCACCAAACATTAAATGCTCAAACAGATGGGCAAACCCGGTACGTGAAGAATCTTCGTCGCGGGCACCCACATCGTATAAAACATTAAATGCTACTATGGGTGTGCTTTTATCTTGATGTACAATAACTTTTAAGCCATTGTCCAATTTAAATCGTTCGAAATTTATCATTTTACAAATTTATCCACTCTAATTTTAAGGCCACAAATAACAGGCTAAAGCCCAGCAAATATACGATTCCCAACACCGATAAAACACGCATTATCAAATTAGGTTTTTCTTCGGGAGTCAAATCATCAGAAAGGACTAATTTAAAGTTGACTATAGCTATTAATGGGGCTATTACAAAAGAAATAATGGTTGCTAAATCCACCAGTTCTTTAAAGTTTCCTAAAAAATTATTAATGACAATAAAACCTCCTACAAGTACAATGATTAACCAGAGTTTATAGGTTTTAATTTCTTTTCGGCTGGCATCCAAAAGCAAAGCCGTTGTTTCTGACATGGCCCTGGAATAACCATCGTAAACGGTGATACAAGTACTAAACATTACTGAAAAGGCAGAGATGGCGATAAAATAATAAGCACCTTTCCCCAAAGCAGTTGTAAACATCCCTACTACCTGATTCGCAAAACCAGCTGAACTATTGGAAAGCTCTGTACCGGAGCCATAAATTAAAAATGCTCCAAGGGTAATAAAACAAATTGAGAGTCCGGCAGTAATCCAGTAACCTATATTAAATTCTTTTAGTGTTTCTTTTAAAGTAGGCAGGTAATCCGTTTGTTTTATTCGCTCAAGGGTCCAAATGGAATTCCACGTAGACAAATCTACTGCAGTAGGCATCCAGCCCATTAGGGCTATAATAAAAAACACATTGCTTTTATCGAGCTCAAGAGGTAAAACTAACTGCTCCCAGGTAGCAACAGGCCCATGCCAAAGAGTCATTACAAAAGCAATAAGCGTAGAGATCAACAAAACCGCTCCAATAAGCTTGATTAGGCTGTCTAATAAACTAAACTTTCCACTCAATAAAATGGCCATACAAATAGCCATTAACAGGATTGAAGCTTCTGAGGGATCTAAGGGCAGTTGAAAAAGATTTATCATTAGTCCTACACAAACATAAGTTACTGCTGCAGCAACAGTAAACATGGATACTAGGGTAATTCCCAAATACAAAATGAGC
>JANXFM010000168.1 GCA_024959975.1 Flavobacteriales bacterium | reverse complement strand
GGGTGTATTCTGCCAATTCAAATATTCGAGTGGGTTTTAAATTCATCGTAGAAATCTAATTATTATGAAATTTACTCTCAAATTTACTAAAATTTGTGCAATTTCAATTTGTACTTTTGAACTACGATCTTGAAAACTTACATTTGATAAAATTTGATCATGTCTCAGAATTCACACATGCTTGACACCCCCATAGAATTCCTTAAAGGAGTTGGGCCTCAGCGTGCCGAGACTTTACAAAAAGAGTTGCACATATTTTCTTATCGGGATCTGTTGGAACTCTATCCCTTTCGATATGTCGATAAAACCTGTTTTCATAAGATATCTCAACTGCGTCCTGATCTCGCCGACGTGCAAATTGTAGGGAAAATTGTACGTATTAAGGAAGAGGGTGTCGGTAGAAAAAAACGCTTGAAAGCCATTTTTGAAGACGAGACCTCTTCTATGGAGCTTGTCTGGTTTAAGGGTGTTTCGTGGATAAAAAAATCGCTTAAAATCCAAGAGGAAATTGTGGTTTTCGGAAAGCCGACTTTATTTAAAAGGACCTTTAGTATTTCGCATCCGGAACTAGAAACTTTGGAAGCCCATAAAAAGAGTTTGGTAACGGCCATGCAAGGAGTTTATCCTTCTACAGAAAAGCTAGTAGCTAAATCTTTACACTCAAAAGGAATTGCAAAATTAATGCACGAATTACTCGTGCAGGTTGATTCATGTATTCCAGAAACATTGTCACTTGAAATACGAAAAGAATACAAACTGATCTCTAAGCGAGATGCCATTTTGAATGTGCATTTCCCAAAGTCTGAGGAATTTTTAGCCCAGGCACATCGCAGGTTAAAGTTTGAAGAGTTTTTCTTTATTCAGTTGGCTATGTTAAAAATGAAACGCCATAAAAAACAAGTAAATCTTTCCTATCCGTTTACGAATATCGGAGAACACTTTAATGAGTTTTACAAAGAGCAATTATCATTTGAGTTAACCGGGGCACAAAAGCGCGTTTTGAAAGAAATTCGAATGGATGTTGCCTCAGGAAAACAGATGAATCGTTTGGTTCAGGGTGATGTGGGATCCGGGAAAACCATTGTAGCTTTAATGGTTATGTTGATGGCAAAGGATAACGATTTTCAGGCTTGTTTGATGGCACCGACAGAAATTCTTGCTACACAACATTTTCAGGGCTTACAAGAAATGGTGGAAGCCGTTGGGATGAAAATGGCCTTGCTTACAGGCTCAACAAAAGTCGCTCGAAGAAGAGAAATTCATCAGGCATTAGAGTCCGGAGAATTAGACATTCTTGTAGGGACTCATGCCCTGTTGGAAGATAAGGTGAAGTACAAAAACCTGGGGATGGCTATTGTTGATGAGCAGCACCGATTTGGCGTCGCTCAGCGATCTAAAATGTGGAAGAAAAATCAAAGACCACCACATATTTTGGTGATGACCGCTACGCCAATACCACGTACGCTGGCCATGACTGTGTATGGCGATCTGGATATTTCTGTGATCGACGAATTACCACCCGGAAGAAAACCGATAAGCACACTACATCGTACCGACAAACATCGTTTATCGATGTTTCATTTCTTAAAGCAGGAAATAGAAAAAGGAAGACAGGTTTACATTGTTTATCCTTTGATTGAGGAAAGTCAGACCTTAGATTACAAAGATCTGATGGATGGTTATGAAAGTATTTGCAGACATTTCCCACGCCCGCAATTTCAGGTTTCCGTCGTTCACGGGCGAATGAAATCTGAAGATAAGGAAGCTGAAATGGCACGTTTTGTAAAGGGTGAAACCCATATTATGGTAGCCACTACGGTAATTGAAGTAGGGGTGAACGTACCCAATGCATCTGTGATGGTCATCGAAAGTTCGGAGCGATTCGGGCTCTCACAATTGCACCAACTTAGAGGTAGAGTAGGTCGTGGTGCAGAGCAATCCTACTGTATTTTGATGAGTGGTCATAAATTGAGCCCCGATGCGAAATTTAGACTCAAAACTATGGTTCAAACTCAAAATGGTTTTGAAATTGCCGATGCCGACTTAAAATTGCGTGGCCCCGGAGATATTATGGGGACACGTCAAAGTGGTCTCCTAAATTTAAAACTTGGAGATTTGGTGAAAGACTCTAAAATACTACAATACGCACGTAAAATTGCAATCGATGTTTTGGAGCAAGATCCGGATTTGACCCGCGATGAAAATCGACTCATCTACAAAGAATACATGCGAGCCCACCACGATAAAATGCAGTGGAGCAGTATTAGTTGATGACTAATTAATAATGACTGATTAAGTAATGATTAATTGTTAGGTCGGTGAATAAGGAAGAAGTTAGAGAAGTTAAGTAGTTAGAGAAGATATTGTCTTAGTCATCGTTTTAGTTAAAGTTTTAGTAATAATTGTCATCCTGTCCCGAAGCTTTGGGATCGAAGGAGTTGTCATCCTGAGCCTGCCTACCGCAGGCAGGCCTGTCGAAGGGTTGGTTGTTGGCAATTCTTGTTACCTACTACCTAACTTTTAACTTTTAACTTTCTCCTGCGACTTTCGTTTTGTATGTTTGTGTGTTAATAAGACAAAATGGTAAAGACCACTCATATTTTTCAACTGGAAACGGGTGTTAAAGAAATTGTAAAATAATGATTACTCATATTCAAGGCAGACTCGTTGAGTTAAATCCTGCATACGCCGTTATTGAGTGTAACGGTGTGGGCTACATGCTCAACATATCTCTGAATACCTATTCTAAATTAGGTGATTCGGAGTCCTGTAAATTGTATTCACATTTAGCGGTTAAAGAAGATTCTCACACATTGTATGGTTTTCACAATAAACTGGAGCGTAAGATCTTTAGATTGTTGATCTCCGTTTCGGGAGTTGGGGCCTCTACTGCCCGGGTAATCTTATCTTCTATGTTACCCGAAGAGATCAGAGATGCCATAGTGAGCGAAGATGTTGTTTTAATAAAGTCTGTAAAAGGGATCGGAGCCAAAACGGCCCAGCGTATTATTCTCGATCTTAAGGATAAGATGCTCAAGGCATTTGATGATATGGAAATTACCATTAAATCCGGCAATAGAAACCGCGAAGAAGCGTTATCTGCATTAGAAGTTCTTGGTTTCCCAATGAAAGCCGTGCATAAATTAATCGATAAGTTGTTGGAGAAAGATTCGCATATGGTGGTTGAAGAACTCGTAAAACAAGCATTAAAGCAGTTGTAAGTGAAGTCCTGTCAAGCTACGATAAAGTTATTTTTTACACTTATTGTTTTTTTCCTTGGTCATCATGTGGCTAAGGCTCAAGATGATAGTTTGGCATTGCCCTATCCGAAAATGTTATTTAATTCTCCGGAGAATTTCGATGAAACGATTCAGTACAGCATCGAAACCGGCGACTTCATGTTTCAAAAAAAAATAGGTAGTCTATTTCAGGAGCGTCCTAGGTTTATGAGCGAATCGGCTTACAAACAATGGATGTTTAATCAGCAAATTCAAAATTATTGGCGTCAAAAGGTGCAGTCAAACTTATTTGATGAAGGTGTTGCCGGAACAAAGCCTAAACTTCAAATGGGAGAATCGCTCAGTCGATTTTTTGGTGGTAGTACCATAGATATTCGTCCACAGGGATCTGCCCAGCTTACTTTTTCCGGTAATGTAGATAAAACGAAAAATCCCAATTTAACCAAGAATCAGCAGAGTAACGCAAGCTTTAATTTTGATCAAAGCATTCAGATGAATGTCATTGGTAAAATCGGAACCAAGCTGGCCTTGCGAACCAATTACGATACCAAAAGTCAGTTTGACTTTGAAAATCAGTTAAAGCTCGAGTACACAGGTGACGAAGATGAAATAATTAAAAAAATAGAACTCGGGAATGTAAGTTTACCCTTAAG
>JANXFM010000064.1 GCA_024959975.1 Flavobacteriales bacterium | reverse complement strand
GAACTGTCCGATTCCAATCAGGTGGCAGTTTTCCCTTACGATGGAGATCTGGTCGTACACCAAAACCGAGATTTTACTTTTGACGGTATCGTGCAAACCGGACGTTTTGCCCTGTTCGGAAAGCAAATGGATTTCGTTTACGATCCTTTTGAAATTGAGTTGAATAAGATCGATTCCTTACGATATGAAGTGCCCTCGGGTTTTGTTGACAAGCAGGGTTTATCTGTCGATCATACGGTAAAAACAGTGATCTCTGACCTTACAGGAAAGCTGTATGTCGATGATCCAATGAACAAGTCAGGTTTAGCAGACAAACCGGATTTCCCAAAACTTCACAGCTATGATGATTCACACATCTACTACGATAAGATCAAAAAAGGGGTTTATCAAAGAGACCTATTCTCATTTAAAGCAGACCCTTTTGAGTTGGATTCCCTGTTGCGGATCAATACCGAAAATTTAGAATTTCCGGGGAATTTAAACGCCCCGACCATCTTTCCGTTCTTTAGAGATACCATGCGTTTGAACGATGACCTGGAACTGAGCTTTTCACACAAAATAGAAGAGCGATATCCGGCATACGAGGGAAGAGGGGAGTTTACAGATCATTTGTATTTAGACAATGACGGTTTAAGAGGAAGTGGTGCTATTTATTATCTGAATTCAGTAACTGCAACAGACTCGGTGTATTTCTATCCGTATCGGGCTTTGGCACATGCCGATTCGCATCACATTTACGAACAAAGCTCACCGACCGATTGCCCGGAGGTGTATGTAGAAGATGCGAGCATTGATTGGCGCGCTTTTAAAGATCAAATGGAATCGGCCAACCGCGATCTGTTTTACACTGCTTATCGGGAGAATTATGACTTTGACGGCTCCATGGTTCTAGGTCCGAAAGTGCTTACGGCTTCCGGTGAATTGTATTACGACGAGGCTTTGTCTGTGTCCGAAGCGTTTATTTTACAAAGCCGAGATTTTACCGCCGATCATTCCCAATTCAACCTGTTTGATGAAGCAGGAGGGAAGAAAGTGGTCATGGGACGTGAGCTTTATTCTGCCATGAGCTTTGAGGAGGATTTTGGTTCTTTTGAAACGCTGACAGATTCTGCAAGATTTGAACTTCGAAAAAACAAGTACCACCTTTATTTTGAGTTGATGGAGTGGGATAGAGCCGATCAGTCCATGTTATTCTCTCAGTTTTCTGATGAAGATGCCTGGTTGGTTTCGGTTGACAAATATCAAGATTCCTTGCAGTTTTACGCTTCCGGTGCTGAATACGATCTAACAACTTTTGAATTGGATGTAAGTGGCGTTTCAGAGATCTTAATGCCGCCGGTAACGATAGAGCCCGATTCATCCCACGTTCGCATTCTTGCCGACGGAAAAATGGAAAAACTTCTAAATGCGCATCTGTGGGTGGATACCGAAACCATTACCGAATACGATTTTTACAATGCAGAACTTGACATTCAAAGTGGAGGCCGATTTACGGGAAAGGCCACATTTGATTACATAGACCTGGAAGGAAATTACCAGGCCATCCATTTCTCTACCCTCGAAAAGAAAGGGGATGTGGTTAAAGGAGTGGCTTACATCAAAGAAGCAGACAATTTCCATTTAGATCCTTACTTCGGTTTTAAAGGTAGGGTGCTTTTAGACAGTTCTAAGGACTTTTTAACCTTCGATGGGGATACGCGCATCCATTTGGCTTGTGATGACTTAAATCGCGCCTGGATCCCTTTTACTGATGAAGTAGACCCTGAAGATGTGTTTATCGATCTGGATCCCGGAGTACGTTTAACCGATCGCCAGCAATGGCATGCCGGAATTATGGTCAGTCATAAACCTACAGTTTGTTATCCGGCTTTTTTAAGTAGTCCCAAACGTGTAAACGATTACGAAGTTCTGGGTGTGGATGGTTTTGTACACTTCGATGAGAATGCCTGGGAATATGTAATCGGCTCTCAAGAGAAAATTGAAAACAGAAAGCTTCCCGGTAACTTTGCTGTTTACACTCCTGAAGAATGTACGCTTTACGCCGAAGGTGAGATGAATTTAGGAGAAGATGCCGGCTTACTGCAGGTAGAAGCTTACGGGGCGTTATTTTCTGATTTTCAAGAACAAACCATAGGAGGGATGGTGGATCTTAGTTTTGATTTTCTGATGCACAGAAAAGCAGCTAAGATGATTTACAAAGCCCTGAAAAGATCCTCTTTTGAAGAAAAGGTGGATCAGTCTTCGGCGCTACACCAAAGAATGTTGGAAGAAAAACTAGGCAAAAGACAAGTTCGCAAATACAATCGTAAAAAAGGAAAGGGAAGACGGTTTTTGCCGGATGACCTTGAACATACCTTCTATTTCCCGCAACTGAGATTAGACTGGGATCGAAGATTAGCCTCATTCATTTCCCCTCATAAAATTTCATTGAACAATATTATCGGGCATAAAATAGATCGAATGGTTCCCGGAATTGTTGAAATAAAGCCACACTCTTTAGGCGATGAAATAAATGTTTACATCCACATCTCAAAAGATAAATTCTATTTCTTTACCTATCGCCGTGGTGTGATGAGTATCATCAGTTCTGATTTGGAATTTAATAATCTTATTTCTACTTCCCCACGTCGTTTATCGAACCGAAAAGGAACAAGCGAAACCGGTCCTTTTCGCTGCCAAATTGGAAACCTTAAGCAAATGCAGAAGTTTCTCAACAGACTTAACTGGGAGTAATTCAGTGACTAATGATCAGTTTAAGTTGTCGAAGCGTGTCACCCTGAGCCTGTCGAAGGGTTGGTTGTTTAAAATTGTCATTCTGAACTTGTTTCAGAACCCCATAGATAAGGTGCTCTGGTGGTTGGTTTGATAAAGTGATTAATAAACCAACTCAAAACTTCACGAATGCAAGGAATTAGCAATGATAGTAGTTTAGTTGTTGGAAAAGCCTGCTTATCCGACTAATCACCTTCTTTTAATTTCTTCAAGCATTTCATTAAGCATATTAGACGTTGATTTAGGCACTGAATTGATCACTTCATAGAAGTGCTTAACTTTAATCGGATCCAGATCTTTTAAAATAGCATTGTTGAGTCTGAAAACGGATCTCATGGAAACCTTGCGCATGTTTTGTCCTTTTTCAGTGAGCTTAACCAATACGCTACGTTTATCGATCAGATTGGGAACGCGTTCAATGAAGCCGTCTTTTCCCATCGATTTAAGAATTCGGGAAAGGCTGTTAGCCTCCATACCCATGCGAGGAGCTATTTTAGTAACAGGTGTACCTTCTTCCTCGTAAATAGCAATAAGTGTAAGACCTACTGATAAGGTGATGTTATTGGCTTTTGCAATCTTGTTAAACATTCGAGACATCTCGAACCAGGCCGATCGTATATTGTGAACAATAATTTGTTCGGCGTAAATTTCGTAATCATCCATTGAGCAAAAATACAATGCAATGTGAAATAAATGAAAAGAAATGAAGTTTTTTTTAATATAAATAAGATAAAAATGACACGGAATAAGATCTAATCCTCTACGATCAGTCTGAGCCTGCCTACCGTAGGCAGGCCTACCAGAGGTAAGAAATCCTGTCGAAGGGTGTCAAGGCAAATGTGTATAAAAGTTTTAGTGGTAAATAGGTGGAGTAGCAGATAAAACAAAAAAAATCATTAGATTTGAGTAGGTAGCGTCCGTTATTTTTTGCTCTTATTGCATTTTAGAGATAATAGGTCAAAATAAACGGAAGCTATTCATATATGCCTTATGTTTTCAATAAAAGTAATAAGTAACCCCCCAAGTAAAAGATGTGATGGAAAAACTAAGTGCGCTAATTGTTGATGATGAGAAGCTTAACAGGGATATTCTTGAGATACTGATCTTAAAACACTGCCCTGAAATCAATCTCGTTGCTAAGTGTCATTCTGCCGCCGATGCACGTTTGAAACTTGAATCTGATGACATCAATCTTCTTTTTTTAGATATTGCAATGCCCAATGAAACAGGTTTTGAATTATTGGAAAGCATTGAAAAAAGAGACTTCTCTGTGATTTTCGTCACAGCTTACAACCAATTCGCTTTAAATGCCATCAAGGCTAATGCTTTAGATTACATTCTTAAGCCTATTAATTTTGAAGAACTAAAAATAGCAGTTAATAAAGCTGTTCTAACCCATAAATTAAAACTTCAAAACGGATTACAAACAACAGCACATAATGAAAATTTAAACAACTTAATTGGGCAGATAAATAACAATTCAAATCAAATTACAAGTCTTTCAGTGCCTACTAAAGGCGGGTATAAAATCATCAACTTAGAGAATATAAATTATTTTGAAGCATCCAATAATTATTGCATAATTTACATGATAAATCAAGAAGAATTTATTGTTTCAAAAACATTAAAGGAATTCAATGAGATTCTTGCTGACACCGGTTTTATAAGAATACACAAAACTTTTTTGGTCAACAAGGATTCTATTATAGGTTATATGAGGGATAATGGAATAACAATAGAGCTTAAGAATGGGAAACGCCTCTCGGTATCTAGAAGAAGACAAGCCTTGTTTTTGGATGAATTTAATTTATAGTTGATGCTTAGAAAGATTTCTATACTATTTTTCATTTTACTTTTTAAATTCTCAAACACTGTATTTAGTCAAAGTATTATTAATTATACAGTAGCAGATGGATTACCATTTGAAACCATTTTCTCTTGTTTAGAAGATCAATATGGATATATGTGGTTTTCTTCAAGTCGGGGTGTAGCGAGGTATGATGGGGAAGACTGGATGTATTTGTCCTCAGAAGACGGCCTTTCTGATAACGATGTGTTAAACATGTTTGAAGATACAAATGGTAAAATATGGTTTATAACTTTTAATGGTGAATTAAGTTATTATTTTAACGGCAAAGTGTTTAACAGCACTGATCATCCACTCTTTAAATTTAACAGAATAAATAATGGTATAAGTTCAATATTTGAAGATAGCAAACAAGTTAAATGGCTCAATCCAATTAATAATAACTTTAGTTCTATTGACGAATATCAGTTCAAAACATATAAATTTCAAAATGAATTACAACAAATAAGAGGATTCATCTATGAAATACAAAATGAAATTTATCTTTTTTCGAGAAGGAAATCATATAAGCTTGTCGATGATACCTTTATTGATAATTCAGATTTCTTAGTTTCAAAAAATGTAAGATCACACCATTATGATCGCTATAATAATTCTCTTATTTACCTTACAGACAAAGGTATTCTTAAAATAAACCCCACTGGTAAGTCTGAAGTTTTAATTCCTTTGGCTCATCTGCCTGATTGGAAAACAATAGGAGATTTATTTCTCACTAAAGACAATCGCTTATGCGTAAACACTATTAATAACGGTGTTTTTATTTATAAGGAATATAATAATTCTGATTTCTCAAATTATCACATATTAAATGATGTTTCAATCTCTAATTGTGAAGAGGATCAGAACGGTAATCTTTGGTTTTCAACCATCAATAGAGGCATTTTTTTTGTTCCATTAAATTACAATCCTAATCAACTACTTACTAAGGAAGAGCGCTTAGCTATAAATAAAATTAATAGTTTTAAGATAGATGAAGATGGAACTTTATGGATAGGTAGTGATAATGGGTTTTTATACAGAAAGAAGGACGATACCTTTGTTAAAATTAATTTAAATAATGTATTTAAAAAATCTGATATCGTATACAATCAGGTAAATGACATCCTGATAGAAGAGGATAAGTTATTTATTATCACACACAACGGACTTCTCTACATTCCAAAAGATAACATTCATCAGGTAACTCTTATTCCAAATAATTTAGGCCTTTCATATTCACCCAAAAAGATCTTTAAAGATTCAAATGGTATCATTACAATATCTCATAGCATGGGGATATATCAATTAACTTTTGTAAATCATGATTACAAGCTTGTTAAGTTGCCTTACATCCCTCATTCAAGAAATTTTAGTCACAGTGTAGCAGAAGATGGTTCCATATGGCACGTTAATAGAAAATGGATCCATAGACGAACCAAAGAAAACACTGAAAATTATCCGTTAAATAAATATGGTATTACTCAAAGAGTTAGTGACCTGGAGTTGTTAAATGATTCTACAGTCGTTTGCACAACAAATGGTGAGGGTGTTTTTATAATTTCAAACGACAAGCTTATAAGTAAATTAACAAAGTCTTCTGGGTTATCATCAAATTCACCTTCAAGAATTAAAATCATTGAAGATCAGATTTGGCTATGTTCAAATAATGGACTAGATAAAATTGTTTTTGCTAACAATAAAGTAGATGAAATTATTAATTACAGTCAGATTACCGGGTTTCAGAACAATAACATCAATGACTTTTATGTAGATCAGGATAAAGTTCTTATTGGTAATAATACCAATATTAAGATTTTAAATGAAGATGGGTTTAGTCAATTGTTCCCTCCCCCAAAAGTGTATATAAATAACGCAACAGCAAGAGGTGTTAAATTCCCTTCAGAAAATGTACACATCAAAAAAGAAAATACCATTAGCTTTGATTGTTCAGTAGTAAATTTCAACAATCAGAATGATATACTTTATGAGTACAAATTAGTGGGCTTAAACAACAATTGGGAGCCTACCAGAATGAAGTATTTTGAGTTCACTTCTCTTGAGTCCGGTTCGTACACCTTTAAATTTAGAGCAAAAAGACAAAATAGTGATTGGTCAAAACCTGCTGTTTTCGCATTTGTTATTGATACTCCATTTTGGGCGAAGCCATTCGTATTTATAATGTATGTGGCTATTTTAATAGCATTTATTCTGGGTGTAATTTTATCTATTTC
This sequence comes from Flavobacteriales bacterium, assembly GCA_024959975.1. Taxonomy (GTDB): domain Bacteria; phylum Bacteroidota; class Bacteroidia; order Flavobacteriales; family UBA7430; genus JANXFM01. Next base: position 601 of record JANXFM010000064.1, on the reverse strand, counting down.
CAAAAAGAAACATGACAAGAAATTAGTTGAGGTAAAGCAGAATTACCAAATTAAATCTCTTGAACAAAGAGCTCTGCAGGCTATGATGAACCCACATTTTATTTTTAATGTGTTAAACTCGATTCAATTCTACTTAACTTCTAATAATTCAACAAAAGCTCAATTAAATTTAACTCGTTTTGCAAAGCTAATACGTAAAAATTTAGAAATTAATCAAGAGAAATTCATAAGTATTGAAGAAGAAATTGAATACTTAGAACTTTATCTTGCTCTGGAAAAATTACGTTTTGATGAGTCATTTCTATACAAAATTCGTGTAGATAAATTAATCGATGAAACAGAGGTAAACATTCCTACCATGTTAATTCAGCCATTTATTGAAAATGCTATTTGGCATGGTATTATGCCTCAGGGTGGGGTTGGTGAAATAACAATTGACTTTAAACAAAATGTTAAAAATTTAATCATTACAGTATTTGACAATGGAGTAGGCTATGATATTACTAAAGCAAATAAAAGATCTACCCATAAGAGTATTGGTTTAAAAATGACGAGAGAACGACTTTTTTTAATGCAAAACATTTATAATCAAGAGTTTAGC
>JANXFM010000200.1 GCA_024959975.1 Flavobacteriales bacterium | reverse complement strand
AGAAGAGAAAACCTCTCCTTTCTTACAAATGATGTTAGATTCTTACAGACAGGAAGTAAGCTTTGTAGAAGATGATCGCTATTTTCACAACGACATCATAAAGACCATAGATTTCTTGAGAAACTTAGAGCTCGATCCGGAATTGATTTATTAGGTATGATAGTAGGTTGGTAGGTTGGTACAAAGTACTAGGTGTGATAGTAATTGTCACGCTGAGCCTGCCTACCGCAGGCAAGCCTACCACAGGTAGGAAATCTTGTCGAAGCGCAGACTGCACGACTTCGTGACTGCATGACTTTTTTTATTCTTCAAAGAAGGTATTGTGTATCAACTCTTCATCTGTTAAAGCTTTTAAAAAGCTGATGAGATTAGATTTTTCCTCATCGTTAATTTCAAATCCGGTAATGAGTTCGCTCTGGTTAAAGTGGGATTTCCCGCCTTCGGCGTAATGTTCAATAACTTCTTCCAAAGTTTCTAAAGAGCCGTTATGCATGTAGGGTGTGGTTCGTTCAATATTGCGAAGGGTGGGTACTTTAAACTTTCCAATGTCTTCTTGCAGTTTGGTGAGCCGATGACGGCCGGAATCTTCATAAACCTCGTACAAACCATTATTTTCCATACCCTGATTTGTGAATAAAAATGTTCCGTGACAGGAAGAACAGGCAAGACGCTCACTAAAGAACAATTCTTTCCCTTTCATCTCAGATGTGGTTAATAAATTTTTATCATAATCGGAATGACCACTAAGTATGGTGCGTTCAAAAGATGCAATGGCTCTGGTAATAACATAAGGATCCGGAGTTCGGTTGTAGGCTTCCAGGCTTGCTTTTACATAACTAGAGTCGAGATTTAGTTTTTCAGCCACAGAACCAATATCAAAAGCCATTTCATTGTGATCCTCAATAGGTGCCAGAACCTGCATTTCCAAAGTAGGTACGCCACCTTCCCTCATGAAAAAGTCGTGGTAAGCAACATTGACAAGACTCATAGAATTTCTAAATCCCAGTCGGTTTTCAACACCCGGTGTTATTGCCAGTTGATCTGCAAAGGCAAATTCTTGTTGATGACATGAGGCACAGGAAATCGTGCTATCCAGCGATAAAACAGGGTCGAAGAAAAGTTTTTTCCCCAATTCGATCCGTTCGCGGGTTAATTGATTGTCCTCAGGAATTGAGGGGTCCGGAAAACCATTTGGAATGGTTAGTTTGAATGTATTATCATCAATAGTTCTTTTTCTTTCACAAGAACTAAATAATACAAATAATGCGAGTATGTAGAATACCTTATTCATAAAAAAGGTCACATTAAAATTTTTGTCAGTCTGTTTATTTGCAATAGAACAATGTTATGTGCTTTTGTCTTGATACACCCTTTGACAGGCTCAGGGTGAAAACCAAAAAGTCATTCCTTTTATTTCCACTAAAATAATTCCTTTTTGAAATCATCAAATCATTTTAAATACCATTTTTTAATCTTTTTCGCAGTCTAAGAATTTAATAGCGTTAAAAATTCCTGAAACCTTGGAAGGAATTTAGCTATTGAATTCTGGTTTTACTCCACGAAAGTGGTGTAAAAAGACCTCGAAAAAGTGTCATTTTTTTGGTTCGTTTTTTTGGACAAGCAAAAAAATGAACATAATAAAATTAAAACGCCCTTTTAGGTATGGAAACAGACTAACAGATTAAAATTAGTCAAAAAATATGCCTTATCGATTAAGAACGGTTTGCTTTTGGTTTTTAACAAACCAGACCAGACATAATCCACCTGCAACAGTAATAATCAGACCCATAACAAAAAATGCAGTACTAAGACCTTGTTGGTCTGCAATCCAACCAATAAATGGCGCAATAATCGCAAAACTGGTACGTATGATAAAGCTACGAACACTCATAACCGTTGCTCTGACATTCGACTCCGTATGATGGTTGATGTAGTTTCTAAGCAAAGGAGTGGCATATCCACGATTTGCATAAAAAATAAATAGAATGAACAAGCCCACATAATTCATGTTGTTTGCGAGGAGCATGTAGCCCAACACACTAAATAAACCAACAAATAATAAGCTGTTTAACTCCGTAAACCTTCTTTCTATTTTATGAGCTAAGAAAGCGAAAACACCTACGATGATATTTAATAATGCCCAAAGCATTCCATAGTTTTTCATACCAATACCAATGTCCTTAAGAAAGGGTTGTGCGAGCCATGCCATCATTAAGGTTCCTATGCCTATTGCAGAGGAGTAGATGATGTAGGTTCTAAGGATCTTGGATTCTACTAATGAAAATTTTACCACACCCATAATAGATTTCCATGAACTTTTCAGTCTTTCCTTATGCATCTTAGGTTCTTTCAGAGAAATAGCAAAGGGTATGGCTATTAAGGCTACCAAAACCTGTGCGTAAGCCGGATATCGAAATGATATGGCAGCCAGAAAACCGCCTAAAATACCTGCTGCTGCTTCCGAGAAATTACCGATAGAGATACTTCGTCCTTCGTATTTTAAAAAGCGATCTTCTGCTTTTACTTCCAAAAGACTGTCATACATTAAGGCAGTGTCTGCTCCGGAAATAAAACTATTGCCCAGTCCCAATAAAATTTCGGCTGCTAAAAACCACCAGAAATCGTAAGAGATTGAAAAGATGCTAAATCCCACAAAAGCTAAAACACATCCAAGGATCAATGTTTTTTTTCTCCCCAGAATATCTGCTGCATAACCCGAAGGAATCTCTGTTAAGCCCAATGATAAGGAGTAGCAGGCTTGCAGGATCATAATTTTATAAAGATTTAAGCCATTGTCTTGAAAGAACAAAACAATAATCGGCATGATCACCATAAACCAAAGAGAACCTTTGATTACAAAGAGTTTCCAAATATTTGGATGTGGTAGTTTGATCATTTACGTGGGTGGTGGTGTATGATTTCCTCTCGAATAAATTTTTTATCAATATGCATGTAGATCTCTGTTGTGCTGATGCTTTCGTGCCCCAGCATGGTTTGTATGGCTCTTAAGTCGGCACCTCCTTGTAAGAGATGCGTGGCAAAGGAATGCCTGAAGGTATGCGGACTTACATTCTTTTTAATTTCTGCTTTTTCGGTCTGTTTTTTCACAATGGTGAAGATCATCATTCTCGTTAATTGCTTTCCTCTGTTATTTAGAAAAACAAAGTCTTCGTGACCACTGGCGATGTTTTGATGTGAGCGTATGAGGCTGATGTAATTTTTAAGGTATTTGATCAGCGTTTCATTTAAGGGAACCAATCGTTCTTTGTTTCCTTTTCCGATAACAATTAAAAAGCCATCGTCGAGGAAAAGTTTAGAACACTTTAGTTCGATGAGCTCTGAAACCCTTAATCCACATGAATACAAGGTTTCGAGTAAAGTTCTGTTACGCTCGCCATGCTTACTTGACAGATCTGTAGAATTGATGATTTTATCAATCTCATTTTCACTTAATGTATCCGGAAGTTTACGTTCTAATCTCGGACGGTCTATTTTATCACAGGGATTTGTTGGGATCACCTCTTCGACACACAGATAATTAAAGAAAGATTTTATTCCTGATAAAATACGCGCTTGTGATTTGTTGCCGGCTTTTTGCTCATGAAGGTTCACAATAAAATCACGAAGTGTTTCAACGGAAACCTTAGTGCAGTCTGTAAGTTCGTGGTTTTGAATGCAGAAAGCAGACAGTTTTTTCACATCACGTAGATAAGCCTCTACAGAATTGTCAGACAAAGCCTTTTCAAGCACGAGGTAATTGCGGTATTCTTTTAAAGCTCCTTTCCAGTTCATTTATTATCTTAGCCCAACTAACAACAAAGATATGAAAGTCATCATCATCAATGGTCCCAACCTAAATCTTTTAGGGAAAAGAGAGCCATCCATTTACGGGAGTCAATCTTTTGAGGAGTATTTAGATACACTTAGAAAGGAATTTTCTGAAATCACCATAGAATACTACCAAAGTAATGTAGAAGGAGAAATTATTAATAAAATTCACGAAGTTGGATTTTCTTACGACTCCATACTAATCAATGCAGGGGGGTACACACATACTTCTGTAGCTATTTCAGATGCTATTGCTTCTGTAGAAACACCTTGTGTAGAAATTCATATTTCTGAGCCCGTGGCTCGGGAGGAGTTTAGGCATACTTCATTAATAGCGGCGAAGTGTAAGGGAAGTATCAGCGGATTTGGTTTAGAATCCTATCGCCTGGGGCTTCTCTCAGTGACCGGTGACCAGTGATGTGTGATGAGTGACCAGTGAAGTTTTTAGTTGGCAGTTTTTAATTATTCATCATCCATTGTCCATTCGTAATACCTGGTACCAACCTACCAATCTACTAAAATACCAACCTACTAATCAATGAATTCTAGGGAAGATAAATTACAGGCTTTTGGAAGACTCTTAGACATCATGGATGATTTAAGAGCGAAGTGTCCTTGGGATAAGAAGCAAACCATGGATAGTCTTCGTCATTTAACTATTGAGGAAACTTATGAGCTTTGTGACGCCATATTGGATGATGATATGGAAGAGGTGAAGAAAGAGTTGGGTGATATTCTTTTGCACATTGTGTTTTATGCGAAGATCGGTTCAGAGAAAAAGGCTTTTGATATTGCGGATGTGCTCACCGGCATATGTGAGAAATTGATCTTCCGTCATCCTCACATTTATGGTGATGTAGAGGTGCAGGACGAAGAAGAAGTGAAACGCAACTGGGAGAAATTAAAGTTGAAAGAAAAAGGGGAGCGGGCATCTGTTTTAGAAGGAGTTCCGGGTTCTTTACCGGCATTGGTAAAGGCTGTCCGAATGCAGGATAAAGTACGTGGTGTAGGCTTCGATTGGTCGAATAAGAAAGACGTTTGGGCTAAGGTTAAGGAAGAATTAGAAGAGTTTGAAGTTGAAGTTGAAAAAGGAAATACCGATGAGATGGAAGCAGAATACGGAGATCTTTTATTCTCTTTAGTAAACTATTCTCGTCATTTAGACATAAACCCTGAAGATGCTTTAGAACGCACCAATAAAAAGTTTAGAGCACGTTTTCAGGCTATGGAAACGCTTATTTACGCCGATGAAAAGAGCTTGTCTGATATGACTTTAGCTGAGATGGATCTGTATTGGGAAAAGGTCAAAAAGCAGATGAAAACTTAATTGTCACATTTAGCTTGTCGAAGGGATTGTCATCCTGAGCCTGTTGAAGGGTGGGCACCCCTCTGCCACTTTGTGGCATCCCTGCCTTTGCCGGCAGGCAGGTCCCCTTACAAGGGGAGAATTAATTAGTCATTATCAATTAATCATTACTAATTAACAATTAATTACTCGTGTCTCAGTGCTTCGATAGGATCTAGTTTTGAAGCCTTGATAGCCGGATAAAGTCCGGAAGCCAGACCAACGAATAAACACAAGATCACACCTGTTCCAAGCCAGTTCCATGGAATTACAAAGGCAGATTTCATTACGATGGAAGTGATGTTTCCGATGAAGATTCCTAAAATAATTCCGAGTATGCCACCCATCTGACAAATAACGACAGCTTCCATTAAAAACTGTTGTCTTATGGTTTTTGAGGTGGCACCAATAGCTTTACGAGTTCCAATTTCTTTAGTTCTTTCGGTAACGCTTACCAGCATGATGTTCATCAGAGCTATGGCAGCCCCAAGTAAAGTGATAAATCCAATAAGTGTTGCAGCACTCGTTACATAGTTCAAGTTTTCCATTAACGATTTAGCAAGGCTATCACTTTTGGTAATTGAGAAATTGTGTTTTTCTTTTGGTTTTAATCTTCGGATACTTCTAAAAAGACCTGTGGCAGCTCCAATTGTAGCGTCTATTTCATAATTATTATTTGCCATAACACTTATCGCCACTGATGGGTTAAAAGACACATTGTTTCGCAAATAACTTATGGGAACCATACAGCTTTTATCGCCACCCATACCTATGCTAGAACCCTTTTCGGCCAGTACGCCAACTATGGTCATTCGTTTATTATTAACCGAAATAATTTTACCGATGGCTTTAGGAGACGATTTAAATAGCTGCTCATAAATATCCTGTCCTATGAGTATTACATTGCTATTTAGACTAAGGTCGTGGTGATTTATGTTTCTTCCAAATTCAATTTCGTACCCGGAAACTTTTAGGTAATTTTCATCAATACCTAAAATGCTCACGTTGGGATTGGTTTTCTCAGATTGATATTTAACCGTAGCCGTTCCGGTAGCACGATAAGAAATAGATGTAGTAGAAGCGTAGTCGAATCTGGTTTTAAATGCTACTGCTTCTTTGTATTCGATTTTAGGATTGTCTTTATGTCTATCCTCACGTGATCGTGTTCTTCTGCTTTCATTTTGTATGGTGAAAGTGTTGGCGCCCATGACAGAAAAATTGTCGTTCAAAGCGTAATCAATAGAGTCTATGGCTGTTAAAATACCTACCAAAGAACCAATACCGATGGCAATGATCGAAACCGTAATACCGGTTCTTAACAAATGTCCTTTAATGGATTTAAGTGCAATTTTAATATTTTCTATTAGTTGTGAATTCATTGGTATTATCTATTAG
>JANXFM010000013.1 GCA_024959975.1 Flavobacteriales bacterium | reverse complement strand
TATTTTTTTCAAGGATAATTTTTAAATTTCTATGTTCTATTTTCTTTTGATTATTCGCACAATAATTTACTTTTGCAAGTCAAAATAAACAATTATGAATTTACACGAATATCAAGGTAAACAAATACTTAGTAGTTACGGTGTTGGGATACAACGCGGAATGGTTGCCACAACCCCTGAAGAGGCAGTTCAAGTTGCTAAGCAGTTAACAGAGGAAACAGGCACAGGATGGCATGTAATTAAAGCTCAAGTACACGCAGGTGGTCGTGGAAAAGGTGGAGGTGTGAAATTGGCTAAGAATTTAGACGAGTTAAAATCACATGCAGAAAATATTTTAGGAATGCAGTTGGTCACTCCTCAAACTACTGCCGAAGGGAAAACGGTACATCAGGTGTTAATCGCTGAAGATGTATATTATCCAGGTGAGAGTGAGACAAGTGAAATTTATATGTCAGTACTTTTAAACCGTGCTACGGGTAGAAATATGATTATGTATTCTACAGAAGGTGGTATGGATATTGAAGAGGTTGCCGAGAAAACACCTCACCTTATATTTACTGAAGAAATTGATCCTGCTACGGGATTATTGCCTTTCCAATGTCGTAAAGTTGCTTTCAATTTAGGACTTGAAGGAAAAGCTTTTAAAGAGATGACAAAATTTGTTGCTTGCTTATACAAAGCATATGATGGTGCTGATGCTTCTCTTTTTGAAATTAATCCTGTTTTAAAAACGTCGGATGATAAAATTATTGCTGTAGATGCTAAAGTCTCTATCGATGATAATGCACTTTATCGTCATAAAGATTATGCAGAAATGCGTGATGTACGCGAAGAAGATGCCTCAGAGGTTGAAGCTGGTGAATATGGGCTTAGTTATGTTAAATTAGATGGTAATGTTGGTTGTATGGTAAATGGTGCCGGTTTGGCAATGGCTACGATGGATATTATTAAGCATGCCGGTGGTAATCCTGCAAACTTCCTTGATGTAGGTGGTACAGCTGACGCTGCTCGTGTAGAGCAAGCTTTCCGTATCATTTTAAAAGATGATAATGTAAAAGCATTATTGGTAAATATCTTTGGTGGTATCGTTCGTTGCGACCGTGTAGCTCAAGGTGTTGTTGATGCTTATAAAAATATTGGAGAAATTAACGTTCCTCTTATTGTTCGTTTGCAAGGTACCAATGCTACTGAAGCGAAAAAGTTAATTGACGAAAGTGGATTAGAGGTACACTCTGTAATTTTGCTTCAAGAAGCTGCAGATAAAGTTGCTGAAGTTCTGGCTTAAGAGAATTTATAGGGATTAAAAAAAAAGGAGCCATTTGGCTCCTTTTTTTAGTGCCTAAAGTATTTTTAATTTTTTTGTGATATTTATTTTTCGATGATATCTCATCGATGGATGGTTTAAAAATTTCGTAATTTGTGAGCTGATTTTTAGTGTATGAAAAAGATATTAGTTGCAAACAGGGGTGAGATCGCTTTGCGTGTTATGCGTTCTGCAAAAGAGATGGGCATTCAAACTGTTGCGGTATATTCTGAGGTTGACAGAACGGCTCCACATGTGTTATATGCAGATGAGGCGGTATGTTTAGGTCCGGCTGCATCTAATCAATCTTATTTACTGGGGGATAAAATTATTTCCATTTGTAAAGCGTTGAATGTTGATGGTATTCATCCGGGCTATGGGTTTCTTTCGGAAAATGCGGAATTTGCCAGATTGGTAAATGAATCGGGGATAGCCTTTATTGGTCCTTCTCCTAAAGCCATAGAGCTTATGGGTGATAAGCTTTCTGCAAAAGCAGTAGTGAAAGGGTCTGAAATCCCTATGGTACCGGGGACTGATGAAGCGATAGAGGATGTTGTAGCAGCTAAAGAGATTGCAAAAGAAATAGGTTTTCCGATCTTAATTAAAGCTTCTGCCGGTGGTGGTGGAAAGGGAATGAGAATTGTGAATTCTGTTGAGGATTTTGAGGAGCAAATGAAATTGGCCGTAAGTGAGGCTGTTTCGGCATTTGGAAATGGTACCGTATTTATTGAAAAGTATATTGCTTCTCCTCGTCACATAGAAATTCAGGTTTTAGCCGATAAACATGGCCATGTTGTTCATCTTTTTGAGCGTGAATGTTCGATTCAACGTCGTCATCAAAAACTGATTGAAGAGGCTCCTTCCTCAGTTCTTACAGAAGAGTTGAGAGCAGCCATGGGTAAATGTGCTGTAAACGTTGCCAAATCTTGTGATTATGTTGGGGCAGGAACCGTTGAGTTTTTGCTTGATGAAAATAAGAATTTCTATTTTTTGGAAATGAATACACGACTTCAGGTAGAGCACCCGGTTACGGAAATGATCACCGGAGTTGACTTGGTAAAGCAACAGATTTTGGTGGCAAGAGGTGAGGAATTAGCTTTTCGACAAGAGGATCTAAAAATTTCAGGGCATGCTATGGAAGTTCGGGTTTATGCAGAAGATGCTACAAATAATTTCTTGCCCGATATAGGGACTTTAACTACTTATAAAAGACCGGGAGGGGTTGGAGTGCGTGTGGATGATGGATTTGAAGAAGGTATGGAAGTTCCTATTTATTATGATCCAATGATTTCAAAGTTGATTACCTATGGAAAAAATAGACTTGAATCAATAGAAAGAATGCGTAGAGCAATTGCTGATTATGAGATTGCCGGTATTCAGACTACTTTACCTTTTGGTGCTTTTGTTATGGAGCATACAGCATTTACATCGGGTAATTTTGATACGCATTTTGTAGATAAATATTTTGAGCCCGACTTATTGAAGTCGTCAACTCAGGAAGAAAAAATGATTGCTGCATGGTATGCCTCAAAACTTTTTAATGAAAAGAAGCTAAATGCTAGGAATATATCGTCATCGGAAAAATCTAAATGGAAGCAAAATAGAATGTAATGGCTGAGAAATCAAAAAATAAATCGATTTCTATTTCTAATCGTAAAGCAAGGTTTGAGTATGAATTACTTGACGTTTTTACTGCCGGATTGCAATTGCAGGGTACGGAGATAAAATCTTTGCGCGAAGGAAATGCCAATCTTGCTGAGGCTTATTGTTATGTGCAGGAGTCTGAAGTATGGGTTACTGGTATGTATATTGCCGAGTATAGTTATGGTTCTTACCTAAATCATGAACCTAAACGTATTAGAAAGTTGTTGCTTAATAAAAAGGAGATCAATAAGATTGATTCAGTATTACAAGATGTTGGTGTGACTATCGTTCCTTTAAAATTATTTATCAATGCTAAAGGTTGGGCGAAAATTGAGAT
>JANXFM010000067.1 GCA_024959975.1 Flavobacteriales bacterium | reverse complement strand
CGAATAATTTCTAAATTTTCGTATTTGATAATTTGTACCGATTGATTACGAGAACCATTTTTCCTGTTTCGCTTATAATTGTAATCGAAATTCAAATTCAAAAGATCCTTAGGTTCTAGATACATATCTGAAGAAATACCTCCATATTCATTCAAAGCAGAAAGGAAGTAATAGCTTACATCAAACCCAGAAAAAGCAAATCTTTGGTTTGGGGCACTTCTTGTGGTCTCCTGATAGTGTTTTACAAAATACTGTGTCAAAGGATCCTGATAAGATAATACACCGCTATTAGGCATGTGTACATTCAAATTCATTAAATAGTCGTAATCTAATTCTTTAAAGGAATACCAATTCGGCATACCAAACACGACAATACTACTATCGCGGGTAGCATTTAATTTTGTTAGTAGATCGGTAACAAAATCTTTTTCTGCCGAGGGAATTAAAATCACATTGGTTTCTGCCATTGAATCCAATTCATGGTGAATAGAATCGATTACAGCTCCTTCTACGAGAATTTCTTTATAATTCGACACCGATAATTCTAATGAAGAAAGCATCCAATCAGCGTATTTTGCATCTTCTTCATTGTTTTTTCTTACCAATGTGATGCATTTTTCGGCATAATGTTCAGAAACATAATCTGACAAGTACTTAACCTGTCGTTTTTGAGTAGGAATTACCTGAAAGGCATTTGGAATATTTTCTAAAAGGTTTCCTTTTGTAGAAAGAGGGGCTACAATAGGAACATCTCTACGACTTAATATTTCGGCGGCAATTTTAAAATTCTTTGAATAGAAAGGTCCGATTACAAGATCCATATCATCAAATTCTTTTTTTGTCACCAGATCAAATGTTTCATGTGGATTATTTTTGGTGTCATACACATGAATATTTAATGCCATTCCTGCTTTATTAAGACTATCAATAGCAATTTTAGCACCCGAATAAAACTCTAATGCATAATGTGTTTTCTTGTAAATATCACTCTCCTCATGCAGATTTTGATAGATCTCTATGGTGTCATTTTTATCTAAATACAAAGGAAGCATGAAAGCTACATCGTATGATTTCTTCTTTTTGAATTTATTTTTACGGCTTTTAAGATCTTCAATGATGTCTGTTTCTTTTTCATCTTCTTTTAATTCCAGTTCTTCGGTGGCATCAATTTCTTCAAATTGTGGAATTTTGATGAATGTACCGGCTCTAAATCCTTCAGCTAGGTCCGGATTAAACGCCAACAATTCTTCTTCGCTAGTACCATATTTATTTTTGATCGAATAGAAAGACTCCAAAGGTTTAACCTTGTGCATGACGTAAGCAACGGTGTCAATAGATTCGTGAATAATCGGTATAACGATATTCATACCATCGCGCAAACCTCTATTGGTAATAGGGTTTGCTTTAACAATGTCACGAATTGTAACACCGTATTTTTTGGAAACACTATACAGTGTTTCTCCTGCTTTTACATCGTGCGTTTGCTGAGCATTTATTACAAAACTCAAGCAGATAGAGAACAGAAGGGAAATGAAAATATTTTTATGCATAACTTACAATATAGACTCACAAAAATAGACAAATTAAGCAATGAGAAAAATAGGTTAAAATTTTATTCTTTTCGTTAACAATTAGAAATAAAAAATGCCGTCTGAGACAGACGGCATTTTATTATATATCTAAAATGACAATTACTTAACGATAGTCATTTGCTTTGTAATTTTTTCTTTACCACTTACCAGTTTATAAAAATATACTCCGGGATCTACTTTTTCAGTTTTCAGTTCAATTTTATGAGAGCCACCTTCGTATTTGGCATTTGTTAAAACTAAAATTTCCTGTCCTAAATTGTTGTGTAGACTCAAATGAATTTTTTCTGCTTTAGGAAGATAAAAGCTTATTTCTGTATAGTCGAGAACCGGATTCGGAACATTCTGGAATAACTCCATGTTTTGTTCTAAAGTTTGATTTATCGTCAAATCAGCGATTACTGTTAAACCATCCTTATTGTAAATTTGATTTCCTCTTTCAAAGTCGGAAACTTTAAGTGAAATCATCTCATTTGTAGTTCTTTTCCACCATTGTAGATTAAACTTTTCTCCTTGACTTAAGCCTTCTTTTTCTTCAGTATATTCGTCATCACCCCAAAGAGCTAAACCGGTATGATGTCCGACATATACAACACTAGCCACCATGTTTCCTTTTGTATCGTAAGCAGCAATCTCATCACCAATTTCAGGTTTTGTTTCACCCCAAGATTTGTCAAGGATAAGCAAGGTGTGATTAGCTCCGGTATTTACAGGACGCGCAAAACGTTCTGTATCCTGTGCTTTTCTTAAATCTTGTGCCTGTAAATTCATCGTAAATAAACACGCGGAAAAAGCAATTGCTATTCCTTTAAGTAATCCTGATTTTTTCATAATAACGGAGTTTGTCTAATTTACCTATCAACGAATTTAGTAAAAAACACGCAATATTCGAAATTTTAATTTCATGCTTTTTTGTTTTAGTGAGGATTTATCACGAGTTGAAAAACTAAGACATGCAAGTTTGTCTCAGTACCTCGTATATATTCTTAAAATCTAGAAATGAATTTATTAAAAAAACATTAAATTTTAATTCGCGCCTTGGCAGTAATACCTGAGTTGGCAAATTGTTGGTTTTGGTACTTGTAATAACCCACAATAGCTATCATAGCTGCATTGTCGGTGCAGTACTCAAATTTAGGTATAAATACGTTCCAGTTATGAGTACTTTCTCTTTTTAATAAGGCATTTCTTAAGCCCGAATTTGCAGAAACCCCACCGGCAATGGCAATTTGTGTAATGCCTGTTTTTTTAACGGCATTGTCTATTTTTTCAAGAAGTATAGAGATGATGGTGTGTTGAATGGAAGCACACAGATCAATTAAATTCTTTTCTATAAAATTAGCATCTTTTTTTCTCTCTCTTTGTATGAGTTGAATGATGTTTGATTTTAATCCACTAAAGCTAAATTCTAGGTCTCCAACACGAGGTTTCGTAAATTTAAAAGCATTAGGATCTCCTTGTTTAGCGTATTTATCGATTAAGGGTCCGCCCGGATATTGCAAACCTAAAATTTTAGCACTTTTGTCGAAAGCTTCACCGGCAGCATCATCTATGGTTTCTCCTAAGATTTCCATTTCAAAATATCCTTTGACCAGGACGATCTGGGTGTGTCCACCTGAAACGGTTAGGCATAAAAAAGGGAATTCAGGCATCTTTTGTCCTTCATCAATAAAATGTGCCATAATATGTCCCTGCATATGGTTTACATCTATTAGAGGGATATTTAAAGCTAAAGAAAAAGACTTGGCAAAAGAAGTGCCAACAAGTAGTGACCCCATGAGCCCGGGCCCTCTGGTAAAGGCGATAGCATCAAGTTGGTCTTTGCTAATATTTGCTATCTTTAAAGCTTGATTCACTACGGGAACAATATTTTGCTGATGCGCACGTGAAGCCAGCTCAGGAACAACACCACCATAAGATTGGTGAACTTCTTGATTTGCAACAATATTAGATAGAATTTTAGCGTCTTTAATAACAGCCGCAGAGGTGTCGTCGCACGAAGATTCTATTCCCAGTATGGTGATGCTTTTTTTAGTCATACGGCAAAAATAAAGAATTGTCTTATCAATACAGGTAAAAACATAATTAAGCGCATTTTAATTCTTACTTCCCTTATTTTTTTGGGTTTTATGCTATTGTTGCAAATTCCTGCTGTGCAAAAAGAAATGGCCGGTAAATTTTCTACATGGATAGAAGAGGAGTATCAAATTAAAATTCAATTGGATAAAATGAAACCGGGTATTTTAGGTGGTTTACACTTGGAAGATGTCCTGTTACTTGATAGCCGACAAGATACTTTACTTTATGTTGAGGAATTAAAGATCCAGACTTTAAACTTAAGTTTTACTCATTTTCAAAAAGTTTACTTAGAAGGATTGGTCGTACATTATGAATATCAGGACTCTTTGGTTGATGCTGATCTTTATAAGCTTTTTGAACCGTTTTTAATTTCTGACCAGCAGTCTAAGCCCATTTTGATTGATAATTTTTGGGTTAATGGAGCAAACGTAGATTTTGGGAATGAAAGAGAGCATCGTTCTTTCAGAGATATAGACTTGTATCTGAAAGATTGTCGTTTGAGTTCCTACACAGAATTTGTGTTAAGTAATTTCGAGTGGGAAATGTTAGAAGGAGCAAAGCATCAGATAGAAGCTACTCGTATTCAGCTTTCTCAAAAGAGTAATATTATCGATGGATTTAACTGGAAAAGTGGGAGTTCTTTAGTGAAATTCGATCTGGATCAGAATAAACTCAACAATTCTTCGGTATTAAAAATCCACAATTTCCAGGTAGATAAAGAGGCTACTCGAGGATTGCTCGACCAATGGCCGGATATGTTACAATGTGATGTAAGTACCATTATTCAAACACAGGGAGATAGCTTGTGGACAGAAAATATTAAAATCAGCTCCGATAAGGGTAGTTTGGTAAGCGGTGCTTTCGGAATTCAAAATTGGACTGATTTTAAAGGGTGGAATTACACTGTGAAGGCAGATACTTTTAATTTGGTAGCAGAGGAATGGCCCTGGATAACTTCTTTATTTCACAACGATTACCTTTTGAGTCGTTTGGGAACGATTGAGTCTCAGGCGAGTATTCAAGGGACTTTATCCGACTTAAATTTAAATATTTCGCTAGATTCAGACCAGGGAAGTTTTCAGTCAGATATTTACATAAGCGTGGCCGACGATCTTGAAGTTCCGGTATACAAAGGGAATGTTGTTTTGAGTCATTTTAATTTGGCTCCTTTTGTTCGTAAGTATAATTTTCAGAAGATTGATGCAGAGATTCGTGTTGATGGTAAGGGCTTTGATCTCTTGAGTTTTGATACTAAAATTCACGGGAATATCAACTCTGTAGGAATCCGAGATTACAACTATCGAAATATAGTTTTAGATGGTAGATTGCAACCAAATTATTTTAAGGGAGAAGTTGAAGTTAAGGATGAGAATTTAGAAGTTGATTTTTCCGGAGAGATAGATTTTTCAAAGGAAAAGCCTGTAATGGACTTTGTAGCCGATATTATTGATGCAGATTTGGTGCAATTAAACTGGTATGATAAAGAACCTGTAGCGAAACTATCGAGTTTGGTGGAAATGAATTTGACAGGCGATCGCTGGGACAATATTGAAGGTGGTCTGGCTGCTTATTTTACCACCATAGAAACTTACGATAATTACTATTACTTTAACGATGTACTCTTTAGCTCTGAAAAGTCAGAGACAAAAGATATTCTTCGCCTGACATCAGA
>JANXFM010000170.1 GCA_024959975.1 Flavobacteriales bacterium | reverse complement strand
TTAAGCCTGCCGCTAGCGTTCATCCTGAGCCAGGATCAAACTCTCCATTGTAAAAAGTTTAATCTGTTTCTCTGACTCTTACTTTAACGGGGTAAGTTGTTTCTCTTACCTCTCTCTCTTCCAATATTTTCTTTCAAAGAACTATTTTTGTTTTTCCTAAAACTACATTTCTTCGTTTTAGCGGCTGCAAATCTACAACCTTTTTATTCCCTCACAAGCCTTTTCGAAAAAACTTTTAATGTATTTTCAAAAGTCATTTTTTAATGATAAAAAGGAATTCAATTTACAAAGATTTAATCAATCTCACAAATCTAATAACTCCCTCGCCACATCTATAATGACAGCCTCTTAAAGAACGTGCTTTATCTCTTGTAAAGCGGTGGCAAATATAGACTAAGTAATTCTATCTACACAAGCGGTTTTCATTCTTTTTTTATTCTTTTTTAGCATCCATTTTCAGTAACTACAATATCAACCACTTACACCAGTAATTATTTTTCGAAACCACAAAAAAACCACCCGGTCGGGTGGTTTGCAATATCTGTTATTAAACTTATTCCTATTTGCGAAGCCACAAAGCAGACTTGTTTAACGCTTCCGAGTCCAATTCGATAATATATGTTCCTTGGGCCAAATGTGCCAGATCAATCGTATTTGCTCCTTTCGAAACAGTAGCATCAAACAACAACTTTCCTGTTATGTCAAAAATTAGCAGCTTAGCTTCGAAAAATGAATATAAAGACAAGACACCGTTGGCAGAAGGATTTGAATACAGTTGATACATATCAAACGGAACCACCTGAACATCAAAACTCAAAACTTCACCCTGAACAAGAGTTATGGTTTGAACCAAATTATAGTAACCGGGAGCACTAAAAACCACCTCATAAGTACCCTGTTCTGCCATTCCCGATTCATAATAACCACCCAGATTAGTAAATGCAGGATTATTAGATCCTGCTATCTGAACCTGAGCATTACTTACAGGAACTCCCGTATGAGCATCTTTCACTACACCATCTACAAAAGCGGCATTCGAGTATTTTGGTTCCAATACATACAAACCGGTTTCAATATCAGTTACCAAAATATTCCCGGAAGGCAACCAGGGGTATGTTCCCCAGGCTCCGTGAAATCCACTTCCGGAAAACCCGACTGAGGTATCGTAATAGGCCACTTCGATGATATTTGACGGATGACTAACGTCTACAACCGATACACCATCTGCATAATAGGAGGTCACAATAAAATCTCCGTCTACGTGGGTGTTATGGGGAATCACGTTTGTTTCGGGACTCCAGGCCTGAATTCTATCCAACTCTTCGATATTACTCAAATCAGAAACATCGTAAGCGGCCACATAAGCTCCACCTACCTCGTCGGTAGTAAATAAATAATCCCCGTCATCAGATATCCAACAATTATGAGTGAATGTATTTGGTGTAGCATGAGAAGCCACGATTACAGGATTTGCCTTATCAGATACATCTACAACAGAGAACACACCATCTTCAATAGCACCAGCCCATAAGGTATCGCCCCGAGCCATTCCATCGTGCAAATAATAATCGTCAAAGACCCCAAGAAAAACAGGATTCTCCGGGTCGGATACCAGGTCATACATCATACAACCTCCTTCTCCATAATCGGAACCGAAAACATAAAGCACTCCATTTTCATCAATAAATATGTTATGTGCCGTCGTAAAGTCTAAACTCATGTTCTCAACATAAAGCGTATCAGTAGCTCCATTAATTACCTGAGTTAAATTTACGATCTGTAAACCTCCGCCGGTTTCGTTAATACAATACAAGTAATCTCCCCAGGTTTTCAGATCTCTCCAAATAGAGCCCGGTCCGGGAAAGAAACCTATTTCATTTGGATTTGCCGAATTAGTAACATCAACCACAGAAATGCCATCATACACACCAACCAAAGCATATTCTCCTTCGGCAGTTGCATAGCCCCAAACATCACTTAATTCATTTTCATATGCTAAATTCGATAGTAAAGTCATATTCAAACGCTGCTGAGCCAGAGTTGTAAAACCTAAAAAAACAGTCAGACACAAGAGAATAACCTTTTGAAATTTCATAAAAATTAATTAATTATTAAATCTAAATCACTAATCTACACAAAACTCTGTGACAAGAATAATGCCTAAATCAGAATATCCGAAAATTTTATGTTAGTACGATTCTTTACCGCTAGACAATTTAACATGCCTTTGTCTTGACACACCCTTCGACAAGCCCTCCTTCGACAGGATTCCCTACCTCTGGTAGGCCTGCCTGCGGTAGACAGGCTCAGGATGACATGCTTCGTAAGAACAAATCAATCTGTTTAATTCATTGTCTTAATCTCTTAAAGCCCCAATTACACAACCAATTCCAATACCATAATAAGAACTGTGTTTATTGAGTTGTAGCATAGGAGAAAATGTTAGACCAAAAAACCTTGTAAATGGAAATTCTATCTTAGGATTGATGATTAAACTAACTGAACGCCTTGCATCTACAAAAGTTGAACCTAAACCGACAGATAAGTTAGCTCGTACAGTTTCTTTGGGGTTTAATTCGTAGATCTTCCCAAAACAAATTTGATAACTTTGATAAAGGTCATAATACAATAATGCTTCATCATCATCTGAACCTCTTAAAAGATTCAAAAACCCAATTTTTAAAGTGTTTTGTTTTTTGGTAACAAAATTTACATCTAATTCCCATCCCAAATAATTTCCAATGTTTAATTCGGTAGATGCATAAAACTTATTACTTTCTTTAGATTGGGCATTCATAAATTGGATACTCAATAAAGAAAAACTTAAGATAAGTACTTTAAATTTCTTCATAATTTTAAAATATCATTTTACATTAAACCAATATTGCATACGAAGTAAGGAAATATCTAAGCATGAGTGATGTCACCTATTTTAATCAATGGTGAATTACGAGATACTCCTGTAGTTGCCCCCCTTCGACAGGCTCAGGATGACAAAGGTTTAAGCGGTCAGATTTAAAAGTTGAAAGTTAGAATTCAGGAGTCAGGAGACAGGAATCAATCCGAACACCCCTCTACCACTAAGTGGCATCCCTGCCTTTGCCGGCAGGCAGGTCCCCTCAAGGGGAGAATCCCTACTAAAGCACTAAGGTATTAACGTATTAACGCACTAAATTCTGAAGTCTGATAGCTGATTACTAAATGCCGTCATTATCAACAACACGCCTGTAGTCCCTTAAAACTCTAAGATAATTTGTGACTGCCCGTCTTCGTCCTCATCAGACTCTTCTTCTGGTGCAACTGTTTCAACCGGTGGCTCCAAAGATTCTAATAAGTTTATGGACTTCACCTTGTACGTAGTCAAGGTGTTTCCCTGAGCTTTCAGACCTTTAACAGTGATGAATTCCTCAAAATTAATTTGCTCGTTCGGTCTTTGGTCTTTATTTCGCTCTTTTGTAAACTCTATTTTGGCTACAGGGAGATAATCAGTAGAAACAACCTCTAAGTAAGAGCCTTCACTATCAGAAATGAAACTTACTTTTTTATCAGATGCCTCCACCAGGAAACGCTTTACATAGTATTTCGATTTGGAGCCATCCCAATAAATAGCACTAACAGGCTTT
>JANXFM010000011.1 GCA_024959975.1 Flavobacteriales bacterium | reverse complement strand
TTTTATCATACAAATGAAAGTTTTATTTTGTAATATTGCAGCCTTAAAATCTAACTACTCAACCGCTGGCATAAACACGTGGATGTTGGGTTTAAAAAAGAAAAGAAATGGACTTAGTAAAATTTGTACAAGACGAATTCGTACCAAAGAATGAATTTCCACAATTTGGTGCCGGAGATACCTTAACCGTGTATTACAAGATTAAGGAAGGTGAAAAAGAACGTACTCAGTTCTTTAAAGGTGTTGTTATTCAACGTCGTGGTGCCGGAATTACAGAAACGTTTACAATTCGTAAGATTGGTGCCAATGGTGTTGGGGTTGAGCGTATTTTCCCAGTTAACTCTCCAATTTTAGAGAAAATTGAAATAAACAAAAAAGGTATGGTTCGCAGAGCTCGTATCTTTTATCTTAGAGACCTTACCGGTAAGAAAGCTCGTATTAAGGAAAGAAGAATCTAATTTATTACCCTCTTATTATAAAAGGCGCCAAAATGGCGCCTTTTTTTTTGCTTAAAACAAGTCTTTGCATACTTTTGTTTAAAATAGTATCTAATGATAAAAATTAAAGCATTTAAAGCTGTACGTCCAACCCGAGATAAAGCTTATTTAGTAGCCTCTCGTTCCTATCTATCTTATTCAGAGACGACACTTCGAGAGAAATTGTTGAATAATCCATATACATTTTTACACATTATTAATCCTGAGTATTCTTCAAATACATCATTGTTGGCTGGAATCGAAAAATACAAAATGGTTCGTGAGAAGTACCGGGAGTTTCAAGGTGATGGTACTTTAGTGGAAGATGAAAAGGCTTGTTTGTATATCTATCGGCAGATAACAGCTGACAATACCTATACCGGAATTATAGCCGCCTCTAGCGTAGATGATTACATCAATGGAACTATCAAAATTCACGAGCAAACGATTGCCAAGCGTGAAGAGATGTTTACCGACTATCTTGAACATACCGGTTTTAATGCTGAGCCTGTATTGCTTTCTTATTCGAAAGTGCCACGTATTAATGAGATTATGGGGAGTTACATGCAAGAACGTCCGGAATATGAGTTTACCAGCACCAATAAGGTCTTACATCATTTTTGGTGCATTGATAAAGATGAAGACACTCAAGAGATACAGAATTTATTTAAGGGTGTAGAAAGCGTTTATATTGCCGATGGACACCATCGTTCGGCCTCTTCAGCCTCATTGTGTAAGCGTAAAAGAAATGAGCTTCAAAATACGAATGGGGAGGAGTCATTTAATTATTTCATGTCGTTTTTAATTGACGACGAGCAGATGCGTATTTATGATTTTAACCGATTGGTGAGCGATCTGAATGGTTTGTCTGTTGAGGAGTACCTATTGTGTGTAGGTGAAGTTTATACCCTTGAAAAACAAGAAACAACATATAAACCGACTGCGAAAGACGAAATCAGCATGTATCTGGCAGGAAGTTGGTACAGTTTAATTGCAAAAAAACATACTTTTAATGAAGAGCACTGTGTAGCGCAGTTAGATCCGGCTATTCTTTCCAGGAATATTTTAGAGCCTATTTTAGGTATTAAGGATATTCGAAAAGATGAGCGTATTGATTTTATGGATGGTAAACAAGGTCTAAAAGCTTTGGAAACTGCTGTTGATTGTGGTGAGTATTGCGTGGCTTTTGCTTTAAAACCCATTACTTTTGAGCAATTAAAGCGGGTAGCAGATCAAAATGAGATTATGCCTCCAAAGAGTACTTATATTGAGCCCAAGCTTCGAAGTGGCTTAACGATTTACAGTATTGATAATGATTAACTTTCAATCTTTAACTTAACCCGAATGATCGCAGAAAATCTTAAAAATATATTATCTAACATATCTGATGAGGTGGCTTTAGTGGCCGTATCGAAGACGAAGCCCAATTTAGCGATTATGGAGGCATATCATGCCGGGCAGCGTGTATTTGGTGAGAATAAGGTGCAAGATTTGGCAGCAAAGGCAGAAGCACTACCAAAGGATATTCAGTGGCATATGATTGGGCATTTACAAAGCAATAAAGTGAAGTACATTGCGCCTTTTGTTGCTTTAATTCATGGCATAGACTCTTTGAAGCTCCTTAAAGAGGTTAATAAACGAGCTGCACAAAATAACAGAGTGATTGATTGTTTGTTGCAGATACATATCGCTGAGGAAGAAACTAAATTTGGTTTAAACGAAGCAGAGGCCATCCAGGTTTTAAATGCAGCGGATGAATTAAAGAATGTGTGCATTAAAGGTTTGATGGGGATGGCAACAAATACAGCCGATGAATCTGTTGTGAGTAAAGAGTTTGCCGGTTTGAAACAACTATTTACCAAACTCCAAACGACCAACAGTCAATTGAAAATTATCTCTATGGGTATGAGTAGCGATTATCCTTTGGCAATCCGACAAGGAAGCACTATGGTACGCGTAGGGTCTGCTATTTTTGGGAGTAGAAATTAAATGATGCATAAAAAAAGAGGCCGAAGCCTCTTTGAATTAAGATGTTTAGAACCAGATACTTCCTTAACCTTGGGTTTAAACCCAAGGTTAAGGAAGGTCATGGGATACTTACTTACGTTTCATTACTGCTTCCACAGATTTAACGATGTCAGAACGTGTTAAACCGTATTTCTCCATTAAGAGTGCAGGAACACCCGATTCACCGAAACTATCGTTTACAGCAACCATTTCTAATGGAGTAGGGTTCTTACGAGCCAATAACTGAGCAACGCTATCCCCTAAACCACCGTTCATTTGGTGTTCTTCGGCAGTAACCACACAACCTGTTTTTTCAACAGACTTTAAAATAGCATCTGCATCTAAAGGCTTAATGGTGTGAATATTAATTACCTCGGCATCAATACCCATATCTGCAAGAATGTGACCTGCTTCAATGGCTTCCCATACCAAGTGTCCGGTAGCTAAGATTGTTACATCAGCTCCTTCGTTCAGCATGACTGCTTCACCAATTTTAAAATCTTGGTCGGCAGGGGTAAAAATTGGCATTTTAGGACGACCAAAACGTAGGTAAACAGGACCTTCGTATTCAGCAATCGCTAGGGTAGCAGCTTTTGTTTGGTTGTAATCACATGGATTGATA
>JANXFM010000185.1 GCA_024959975.1 Flavobacteriales bacterium | reverse complement strand
ATAATTTTACCGGAATGATCTTTCGTTCTTTTGTTAGAGTTAGATTATCTACAACCTTTATTTTGTTTACAAATAATGAGACTATATCACCATCATAAATTCCAGCATCCCAAAGCTCAATAATTAAATTTTCATCATTAACAATGATATCGAATTCTTCATGATCAGATAAATTTATTTTTGTTGTCTCTTTTTTTGATCTGGAAATAGTCTTCATTGCATTACGGATCTCTTCCTCGGTAATCAGATCAACCTGTCCTGTAGCACACTGAGATCCGTCTGCTAAATAGCCAATAAAAGAACCCGTAAATGTCTTCATATTATTTCTAAAAGCCGGAGATAAACTCGAGTGTAAAAAACAAAATTCATCGGAACTTCCTGACACTTCTTTTGTAACTACTTCTGTTTCCTTAATTGTAAGCAACTCATTTAAAGAATCATAGCTGCCTGTAATTTTAGACTTAGTCGCTGGTATGTGTTCACCAGACATTAATGAATAACCAAAAACCACTGAATCAACTATCTGAATATCGACAACATATTCGTAGCGTTCATCATGACCATCAACATCAACTAATCCGGATAATTTTAGATCCAGAGTATCTTGAGCAAAAAGGAGATTTGATATAAATACTAAAATTATACTCAATCGCATGCTATTTCTATGAGGTTGAACTATGCCATAATCATTAAATTAAAGAAATAAACCAAAGTGACAGAACTGCTATTCCAAGTAATCCTAAACATAAGCCTGCGATTGCGAGACCATTTAATTCACGATTTAATCCAATAGCACCAAAAACAACGGCACAGGGACCTAACAGAATCATAAAAGGGGAAAAAAGCACACCTGAAACGCCACAAACTAGTGAAGCTACACCAAAACCAGAACCTCTTCTGCCTGACCACATCAAATCATCATCATGGGCCTGACCCTCAAGAATTGACCCAACCGACTCACCAAGTTCAGCAATCTCAACATGACTTTTATCATTTGCGTATTTTACTTTTACAGGAAAAGCAGCGTAACAAAACGTATGTAATAAAAACAAAATCAGAAGGGGGAATAAAGCTTTTTTCATATTCATTTTTTCTTAAACTAATGAATCAAATATAGTATTATTTATGTCATTCATATATAAATAACAACTAAACCAAAAAGCTTGTTGTATTAAATTTCAACATAAAATGTACAACAAATAGAAATAAGTAAAGAACCCCTCCCATCTATATGAATTGGACTTTAAAGGTGAGTCCCGCACATGCGGAATTTTGTTTAACACCACAATAATGGCATGTCAACAGACGTTACTACGATGCAATACGGCATTAAAATACATGAAGAATTAATTTTCGGCTTACTTATTGCTAGATTTATTTAAATTTGTCCAATCAAAGGGTTTAAATTTATTCAACGAAATAATAATAAAGATGAAAAAAACACTTTCTATTCTGGCAATATTTGGTTTGCTGAATTTGAATGCCATAACAGTGATGGCGCAAGACAATCCCGAAACAATTACGGAAATTACAGACTCCACAGCTACAGACTCTTTAGCAGTTGACTCTGCTGCAGACACTGTCCTCGCTGTTGAGGAAATTACTCCTGTTGCGACAGAGGAAGAAGCTGAAGAAGCAAGTTTCCACCAGGTACTGAAAGAAAAATTCATTGAAGGTGGTGCCGGATTTATGGGGATTGTATTGATCACCTTAATTTTAGGTTTAGCGCTTTGTATTGAGCGCATCATCTACTTAAACCTGGCAACAACTAACACAGACAAATTGTTATCTGACATCGATGACGCATTAAAAAGCGGCGGTATAGAAGGAGCAAAAGGCGTTTGTCGTGACACTCCGGGGCCTGTAGCCTCCATTTTCTATCAGGGACTTGAGCGTTCGCCGGAAGGATTAGACATGGTTGAGAAATCAATTGTTGCCTACGGTTCGGTACAAATGGGTCGTTTAGAGCGCAACACATCATGGATCTCTTTATTCATCGCCCTGGCACCAATGCTTGGATTTATGGGTACAGTAATCGGTATGATCGGTGCCTTTGATGCCATTGAAGCAAACAACAACATCTCTCCGGCCTTAGTTGCAGGGGGTATTAAAGTGGCCTTATTAACAACCGTATTTGGTTTGATCGTAGCCATGATCCTACAAGTATTTTACAACTACATCATCGCTAAGATCGATAATTTGGTAAATACCATGGAAGATGCTTCGATCACTTTAATTGACATCTTAGCTCGTGAAGAAGCAGCTAAAAAATAATTTATTACTAACCGTTAAAATTTATTGAAATGGGAGATTTCATGGCAAATTACGGTATAGTACTTACCTATATCTTACTCGCGGCTGCTACTTTAGCAGCTTTAGTGTTCCCGATCATGCATTTGGTCTCGCACCCTAAAAAGGCGAAAGAGGTAGGAGTAGGTATCGCAGCTTTACTGTTTATTTATATTATTGCTACTTTATTCGCTTCTGACGAAGTAACAGAGCACTCTGCTAAGTTCAATGTTACTGCTACAGGATCAAAACAAGTAGGCACAGGACTCATTGTATTTTACATCCTTGCAGTCGTAGCAGTCATTTCTGCCACCTACACGGAAGTATCAAAAATGCTTAACAAATAAGCATATGTCTAGAAGATCACTACCGGAAATTAACGCAGGTTCGATGGCCGATATCGCCTTCTTACTACTTATCTTCTTCCTGGTAACGACGACGATGGATGTAGATACCGGTTTGGTACGTAAGTTACCTGCCATGCCGGAAGATGAGGAGATCATAGACGATTCGCAAATTAAGGCCAAGAACATCTATGTGGTACTGGTAAATGCGAAAGATCAACTTTTGGTTGAGGAAGAACTGATGGGAATTTCACAATTGCGTGAAGGTGCCAAAACATTCTTAGACAATTGGGGTAAGAACCCAACCTTATCAGACAACCCGCAAAAGGCTATTATTTCGCTTCAAAACGATCGGGGTACCTCTTATGAGATGTACATTAAAGTACAAAACGAACTTTCGGCAGCTTACCGCGAACTTAGAGATCGCGAAGCTCAAAAGAAATTTGGTGTCAACTACACCGAACTAAAAGGTGACAATAAAAAGGAGATTCGAAAGATGTATCCGGAAAAGATCTCTGAAGCTGAACCTAAAAATGTAGGAGGAAAATAATGAGTCGTTTTAAAAAGAAAAAAGGAAGTGGAACACCGGCCATTTCAACAGCCTCACTTCCGGATATCGTTTTTATGCTTTTGTTTTTCTTCATGGTAACCACCGTGATGAGAGAAACTACCTTATTGGTTGAAAACATGCTTCCGCAGGCATCGGAGGTCAAGAAAATTGAAGACAAATCCCTTTGCAGCTATATTTACGTTGGCGCACCGGTTACGGGCATGAAAGCTAAGTTTGGTACAGAACCTCGTATTCAGTTAAACGACTCTTTCAAATTAGCCTCTGACATCCAGGAATTTGTTGCTGCAAAAAGAGAAGCTACTGCTGAGGAAAAGAAACCACAGTTGATCACCTGTATCAAAGCCGATGTAGATGCGAAAATGGGACTGATCACTGACATCAAGCAAGAACTACGTAAAGCACAAGCTTTTAAGATCAATTACGCTACATATGCAAGTGTCGACTAAGCGTAATTTTAATATACGAAACTAAAGGAAGCCTAATGGCTTCCTTTTTTTTTGCTAATTCCGGTCTCCTAAATTCAAAAATTCTTCTAAAAATGAGTGATATCACCTATTGCATGGATGGTATTAGTACACTAAATTTACTATGCATTTAATATCACTCATAGATTGATGCTTTTTTTGGTTAAGGTTCTCGTCATGCGACGGGGACTTTTTCTTTTGTTGGACTTCTCAAAAATTGTTTCTATTTTGTTTATTATGAGCCACCTTCCGAACTGACAATTATTAATCGATCATTATTAATTAGTCATTTCTCTCCTGTATCCTGACAATTACTAATCATCAACATTCTGTATTCTGACTCCTTTTTACTAAAACTTTGACAATGACAACTGTCCAACTGACGAACTTGGTAAACTCTGCATGCTTGTTACTGCCTTTCAAACGGAAATAGAAAAACAAATAAACAAACAACTTGCATGAACTACTTAGCCTTAAATCTGTTGTGGTTTACAAGCATCTTAGTTATTTTTAGTGTGCTTGTCATTTCCACTGGGCTACAATTGATTAAAAAAGTAGATACGCGATATTAGTCAAGATTTAAATGTTTGGCTAATATTGGCTTAGGTGTAAATATCGGGTATTAAAAATGCCTGGTTACGGACTTGTGAAACCCGGTTCCGGCCGATTTTTAAACACAAATTGGAATCTACGAATTGTAAACTAATCACTCATCACTAAGTTGGGGAACAAGTTTAAGCAAGGCCCCTGCAAGCACAAAAGCTGCTAGTAGCACCAAAAGGATACTCTCCACACCGATCACCTCCCATGAGGCATCCAGACTACCGTGTTGAATCATAAAAGTGATGATGAGCAAAGTCGTATTGTAGAAGAAATGCAATAAGATAGAGCTTCGGAGATTCCCTGAATTCACATACACATAACCGATCAGTGCGCCCAAAATAAAACGAGGCAGAACCGCATGATACTGCAAGTGGATGACACTAAACAACAATGCCGTTACCCAAATGGCCACATGTATTGAACCCCACCATTCCTGAAATAAGTTTTGCAATACACCCCGAAACAAAAGCTCCTCGCCTACCGCGGCAACCACACCCATCAACAAGATCATCAAGATTAGGTCCGTGTAAGTGTCCATGATGAGAAACTGCTCGGTAAGTTGTAAGGTCTGCTCCTCAATGACTTTTAAGAAATTTAAGAACTCAGGCAATGACAAACTTTCATTTAAAAAGCCCAAAAAGTTAGCCAAAGGGATCATCGCAAAAGCCATGATCAAAACAGAAAACAAGCCTTTTAATGAGATTGGGTTTTGCAATTTCAGATACGCTGAAAACTTTAATCCTCTGAGGTGTAGAAATAGTATCGGT
>JANXFM010000203.1 GCA_024959975.1 Flavobacteriales bacterium | reverse complement strand
GAAACAAATATCAAGCAATTTGCCGGAGTAGGTAAACCTATAAAATTTTCGTTTTGTCTTTCGTCAACATTGAATTTGGCTAGTCTGTAAGCCGAGAATGCCGGAATGGTAAGAGCTACAAAAGAATAAGCGCTTAAAGTACTGGCTTCCAAGAGATGAAAAACGACAGAACCCGGAACCACACCAAAGCTCACCATATCGGCTAAAGAGTCTAATTCTTTTCCCATGGGGCTTGACATATTTAGTAAACGAGCAACAGCACCATCCATAAAATCAAAGACTGCAGCAAGTCCGATAATGTAGGCCGCAAGGACTAAATTGTTATGAAAAGTAAAGTATAAAGCAATACACCCACAAATAAGATTTGAGATTGTAAGTAGGTTTGGAATGTGTTTTAGCATCTGAAACTTATATTTGTAACAAATTAAAGCAATTTATTGTGATTGAATTATAAAATATGAGATTTGTAAAACATATTCTTGTCTGTCTATTATCGGCATTATTGTTTTTTATTTCCTGGCCACCCAATTCTGTGCCCGGAACGATTTTTATTGCATTGCTACCAATTTTTTGGCTTGTTTTTAATTTCGATACAGGTAAAAGAAAGTATGCAGCCTGGTCATTGTTTGCATCACTTTTTGTTTCTTTTTTCCTTCTTAATTTTATGCTCACTTCATGGGTGATGGAAGCTCATTGGGGTGGAGGCTTGTTTGCTTCTGTTTTTAATGCATTATTGATGTCTCTTGTATTTTTCCTTGTTTACAAGTTGAAAGATCGGATGGGAGTAAAGCATGCCTTTATGGCTTTGCCGATCTTGTGGTTGGCATTCGAATACTTACATCTGAATTGGGAATTGACATGGCCCTGGTTGACTTTGGGGAATGTATTTGCTGATCAACCATCCTGGGTACAATGGTATGAATATACAGGTGTTTTAGGAGGCTCACTGTGGGTGTTACTGATCAATAGCATCCTTTATTACGTTTTAACTAAAGCATTTGCAAAAGAATCTTTTGTAAAGCCAATGATGCTGGCTCTTGTTATTTTTACAGTTCCTTATGGGATTTCAAAATCCATCACTTCAAACGCATCACAATCCGACGGTGATCAGGTTAAAGTGGTTATTGTTCAGCCGAATTATGAGCCTCATTTTGAAAAGTTTACCATTCCTCAAGACTCACAATTACTCAGGGTTGAGGGGTTGCTCGATTCTGTTTGGCAAACACATCCTGATTTAATTGTATTGCCGGAAACTTTTATTACCGATTGGATTTGGGAATCAAGAATTGAAAATGCACCGGTAATTCAGAGAATGAGATCCTGGTTGAAGGATCATCCGAAGACGCAAATTTTAACCGGAGCTTCTACGGGAAAAGTTTTAAATGACCCTAATCCTTTAAAGTCTACTGCCAGAAGAAGTCAGGGAGGTATCTGGTATGAGGTCTTTAATACAGCTTTGTTGATCTCTGCAGATGAGCCTGTTCAGATTTTTCATAAATCGAAATTAGTTCCCGGGGCAGAAATGACTCCCTATTCAGCTTTACTAAAACCAATTTTAGATAAATTCCCTATTGAATTAGGAGGAACCGTTGGTAATTTTGGAGTGAATGATTCCATCTTTAATTTGACATCAAAGCAGGGGGACTTCACCTCTTTGATCTGTTATGAATCTATTTTTGGTGAATATGTTTCCGGATTTGTTCAGAAAGGAGCTGAATGGATTTGCATCATCACTAACGACGGTTGGTGGGGAGACAGTTATGGACACCAGCAACACCATTCTTACGCCCGATTAAGAGCCATTGAGAATCGTAGATATATTGTACGTTCTGCAAATACAGGCATTAGTTCAGTGATCAATCCTAATGGAACGGTGGAACAATTTTTGCCCTATGCAGAAAGTGGGATTATAGAAGCTACTGTTGTAAAATCGGGTGTAAACACCTTTTATTCTCAATATGGAGATTATCTAGGCAGGCTTGCATCATTTTTAGCAATTATTTATCTTTTGCAGTTGACACTTACCTATTTAAAAAAGGATGCTATTGATCTAAAAAGTATAAAAAAATGAAAATTTATAAACTCCTAGTCCTTGTAATTTGTTCTATACTTCTTTTTAATGCCTGTGAGAAAGAAGAATTAAAACATGAGTGTAAGAGAGGTCCCTTTCACTTATCATTTAATACCCTTGTAGATGGCGAACAGTTTGTTTTAAATGATACTTTGTACGAGGATTATCTGGGTAGAAAATACCGCGTTGAATTATTGAAATTCTATTTATCGAATTGGGCTTTGGAAAAACAAGATGGATCAATGGTGTCTTTTGGTGCTGTTAATTTGGTGGATTACTCATCTAAAAACACCTTAAATATAGATGCCATTATTGATACCGGAGTGTATGTCAATCTTCATTTTGGCGTAGGTTTAGATTCTCTTATGAATGCTTCAGACCCCGCAGATTTTGAATCATCAAATCCTTTGAGTGTCGCCCAAAACACCTATTGGTCCTGGGCTTCCAAGTATAAATTTTTCATGTTTGAAGGGCGTGTAGACACCTTGGGTGGGCAAGATCCGAATGTTATTTTTTCATATCATTCCGGATTTGACACGCTCTATAGAGAAATTACATTACCTTTGCAAGACTTGTTTATTACTAGTGAGGCAGATTCAATCGTACTACAAATGGATCTGGCTCGCGTAGTTAAAGGCGATGCCGGAGTTGTAGATTTTGTAGATGAACCTTTCTCACATTCTCTAACCGATTTTGAAATTGTCGAGACAATCTCTAACAACCTCCCCGACGCATTTATCGTAAACTAATAACCAAGAAAAATGAATAAACTTTTCTTACTATTGGCTTTTTTGTGTTCGGTTGCATATTCGCAAAATGACACCATTAAAGTCCGATCTCATAATCAGACAGATCTTTCAGAGCACGGGGCTTATGATCAAACAGTAATTTTTCCACAGGAAAATTCCTACGAAAAAATTTTAATGAATTTCACAATGGGCTGTGCCTCGGGAGGCTGTTCAGACTGGGATTACACCGTCTCTGTTTATTTAATGGAGCCTACCGGTACTTCCGATTTAGAGAAATTTGAATTGGCTCGATTAATTACACCTTACGGATCTTATATGGATGGGAGCCAATCATCGGATCCAAATAATCTTTTTGATGATTCTTGGGAGCATTCTTACATTTTTGATGTAACAGATTTCGCTCCATTATTGAGAGATTCATCCTCAATCCGAGTATATTATGATGGCTGGTCAAGCGGATTTAGCGCTACGGTGGATTTTGATTTTATTCAGGGAACCCCAGCTCGAGAAGTGTTGGGTATAGAAAATATGTATCCTGTTAATGAATACTCATACCGTAGTCTTGCTGACGATGAAAATTATCCGGCAATAACCAGGACGTTTGATGAGAATGTTAAGGGTGTAGCTATTAAATCTTACATCTCAGGGCACAAACATGAAGGGCCCCAGAACTGTTGCGAATGGGTGCCAAAACAACATAGTATAGCAATCAATGGTAGTAATATATACCAATGGTATGTTTGG
>JANXFM010000080.1 GCA_024959975.1 Flavobacteriales bacterium | reverse complement strand
CCATAGCAAAGCTTTTGCTTTAGCGAGTGCAAATGTAACAAAATTGTAGAATCACAAAAATCTATCATAATAAAAATGTTCTAATTTTTTAACTCCTGTTTTAAAGCGAAAATAAAGACTTGAATTTCAACCCCTTAATTAACCTACCCCTATTCAAAACCTTAAAACATTAGAGGCTTATATCTTTAAATAAATTCATAATTTGATTTCTGTTTAGGTTTTCTTAAAATTAAGGCGCTTATTTCATAACGATTTACAAAATTAGTGGGTGTCGCTATGCTATTGGTGATGATAGCATTGAATTTACCCACAAATTTTATTGGGTAATAATATTTACATACAAATAATTTGCTATTTTCATAGATTGTTTGTTACCTTTGTGTTGCGTAGTGCAAATAAAATAATGTTTAATGCCAAAAATATGAGAAATAATGAGTTGGGAACGAAACCTTAAGAACAAATATCTTTTAAGAAGAGATGATGATTATCTGTTAGGAATAATCTATTTTCATCCGGATTATGAGGCTTGGACTATTGAATTGATAGAAAGATTTGACAAAACTTTTCTATCTAGGGAAGTTCGTGTTGACGACTTAGACAGAGCAAAAAAGTTTACCACGATGATTCTTGCGGCGAAAGACCTGAGAGGTGAGTCGCGGATGAAAGTTAAGGAAATGACATATTATTTACGTGGTTGGATAAGTGGGGAAAGAGAATTATTGGCAATGATTAATTTTGATACAGAAGAGAAAAGATGGCTCATTGAAGTTCTGAGAAGAGAATAGAAAAAACCTTAGACAAAAAAATTAATCTTGACCAGTTAGATGAAGTAAGAAAACTTACTGAAAGTTTAGCAGCTGCAGCACCTTATCAATACGAAGTAATCCTAAGCAATTTTGATAGAAAGCAAAATGAAATGCAAATGAAAGAAATTTGAACTGTCGTATAAAAACAACAGAAATTTTATGAATTACGGAAAGTTTCCGCTTACATAATACTTGCAAACGACATTAAAAATAATCGAGATTTTCTGATTTGGTCGTGCCTGTTGGTTGTGTTAGGTTTATTAGAAAGTTTCAGAGTGTGAATAAAAATTGTGCTCTTAGTATGCCTTAGCGAACAAAACCCTTCTTTTGGAAGGAGTTCCCGTAAGAATACACGTCCCTTCTTCCTCTTTTGAATCCAAAGGAATACAACGGATTGTAGCCTTAGTGAGGTCTTTAATTTTATCTTCCGTCTCTGCTGTACCATCCCAATGACAAGACAAGAAGCCTGTTTTTGTTTCAAGCAACTCTTTAAAAGTCTCAAAATCATCTACCTCAGTAATATGATCTTCTCTAAAGGCAAGTGCCTTGTTAAACAAATGCTCCTGGATCTCATTCAATAAAGCCGGAACCGCATTCTCTACTTCTTCCATGGCCATAAACTGCTTTTCTAAAATATCCCTCCGGGCTACTTCTACCGTTCCTTTTTCCAAATCTTTAGGTCCGATAGCAATACGCACAGGAACACCTTTCAGCTCATATTCGTTAAATTTCCAACCCGGCTTATGACTTGTACGATTGTCGTATTTCACGGTCACACCTTTAGCCCTAAGAGCTTTCATAATCCCTTCAGCCTTTTCGTTAATTTGTTCTAATTGCTCATCGGTACGATGAATAGGTACAATAACAACCTGCCAGGGAGCTAAGTTTGGAGGTAAAACCAAACCATGATCATCAGAATGCGTCATCACTAAAGCACCCATCAAACGTGTTGAAACACCCCAGGAGGTAGCCCAAACATGCTCTAAAGCACCTTCTTTCGATTGAAATTTCACATCAAACGCTTTAGCAAAGTTTTGACCTAAGAAATGAGATGTACCCGCCTGTAAGGCTTTACCATCTTGCATTAATGCTTCAATACAATAGGTTTCTAAGGCGCCTGCAAAACGCTCCGACTCAGATTTCACTCCTTTTATGACTGGAATAGCCATAAAGTCCTGAACAAAATCGGCATACACATTACACATTAG
This sequence comes from Flavobacteriales bacterium, assembly GCA_024959975.1. GTDB lineage: Bacteria > Bacteroidota > Bacteroidia > Flavobacteriales > UBA7430 > JANXFM01. The sequence goes on along the minus strand of JANXFM010000080.1, from coordinate 532 downwards.
TTCAGCTTCTTGTAAAGCCTCTTGTTTCGTGGCATGGGCCGTATGTCCTTCCTGCCATAAAAATTCCGCTGTTCTTAAAAATAAACGCGTACGCATTTCCCAACGAACAACATTTGCCCATTGGTTTACCAAAAGAGGCAGATCTCTGTATGATTGGATCCACTTTCTGTAGGTATCCCAAATAATCGTTTCAGAAGTTGGTCTTACGATCAATTCCTCATCCAATTTGGCATCTTCATCTACAACAATTCCCTTTCCATTAGGATCATTCTTTAAACGATAGTGTGTTACTACGGCACATTCTTTCGCAAAACCATCAACATGTGAAGCTTCTTTACTGAAATATGACTTCGGGATAAGCAAGGGGAAATAAGCATTTACATGCCCTGTTTCCTTGAACTTCTTATCGAGTTCTGCCTGCATTTTTTCCCATATCGCATAACCGTAAGGTTTAATAACCATACAGCCACGAACGCCTGAGTTTTCAGCCAAATCGGCCATCACAACCAATTCGTTGTACCATTTCGAGTAA
>JANXFM010000173.1 GCA_024959975.1 Flavobacteriales bacterium | reverse complement strand
CTTGAAGATCATAGTCCTGGATCATGGTTCCCATACCTCCATCCAAAATGAGGATTCGATTATGTACTAGTTCTTCTATCAAGCTCCTGTATTTTGTTGATTAGAGATTGCTATTTTACTGCTGATTTTTCCAGTGCCTTTCGGATATCTTCAGTGATGTCATCGATGTGCTCAAGACCCACAGATATCCTGATCAAGCCCGGTTTTATGCCCACTTCCAAACGCTCTTCTTCAGTTAATCGAGCATGCGTGGTAGAGGCCGGGTGTGTCACAATGGTTCTGCTATCTCCTAAGTTTGCGCTTAATGACACCATTTCTATGGCATTCAAAAATCGCTTTCCTTCTTCAATTCCGCCTTTGATGATAAAGCTTAAGATCCCACCACCCTGTTTCATTTGCTTACGTGCAATTTCATATTGCGGATGAGATTCCAAAAACGGGTATTTCACCAGCTCAACCAGTGGATGTTTTTCTAAAAACTTTGCCAGGGCTAAAGCATTGTCACTATGACGATCCATTCTCAAAGCAAGGGTTTCCAAGCTTTTCGAAAGTATCCATGCATTAAAAGGCGAGAGCGCCGGGCCAGAATGTCTGGCGAAGGCTTTTACTTCCGCGATCAGATCTTTTGTTCCGACAATAATTCCACCCAAAACTCTTCCTTGACCATCCATGTACTTTGTCGCTGAATGGATGATTAAATGTGCTCCGAAATCAATCGGTTTTTGCAAATATGGCGTGGCAAAACAATTGTCTACAAGCAATAATAAGTTGTGTTTTTTCGCCAGGTCTCCCAAATACTGCAAGTCAATAATATCAACGCCCGGATTTGAAGGGGTCTCTACAAACAAAATTTTGGTGTTCTCCTGAATGGCCGACTCCCAATCTTCCGGTTTGTCAACATCCACATAACTGTGACTGATGTTCCACTTTGGAAAGATCTTGGTAAACAAAATATGCGACGAACCAAAAATAGAACGACAGGAGACCACATGATCTCCACTTTGCAACAAGCCGGCTAAGGAAGTAAACACAGCAGCCATTCCGGTTGCCGTAGCCCAGCCGGCTTCGGCGCCTTCCATTTGGGCTACTTTATCAATGAGCTCCGTAGTGTTAGGGTTCGAAAATCTACTGTAAAGATTGCCTTCTATCTCATCTGAAAACATAGCACGCATCTGCTCCGCATCATCAAAAACAAAGCTTGATGTAAGATGAAGTGGTGTAGAATGCTCATTAAATTGCGAGCGTTCTGTCTGAGTGCGAATCGCTTGTGTTTCAAATTTGTGAGTGCTCATCTCTTAGTTATTTATGATTTCAAAGCTGTAAGTTATCTCTGCCGTCGGTTCTAAAATTTTAGCCACCGAACAATATTTCTCAAGTGATAAATCAATGCTTTTTACTACTTTTTTCTCTTTTAGATCGCCCCACAATACAAAATGCAGGTTAATCTTTTTAAATACCGAAGGAATGGCATCTTCTCGTTCGGAGGTGATCTGAACTTTAAAGTCTTTCAGTTCTTGTTTTTGCTTTTTCAGAATCAGGCCAATGTCGATACTACTACAACCTCCAAGTGCCATAAGCAGGAGATCCATCGGTCTTGTACCTTTATCTTCACCACCCACTTTTGGGCCGGCGTCAATTTGAACCTTTTGATTCGATGAATCGGTCGCTTCAAAATGAAATGCTTTATTCTTTCTAACCAGCTCTACGTTCATCTCTTCGGATATTTAGTTTTTCTTCAAACTGTTGACTTATGACTTCTGTTAAGGCCGGGGTTTCGATCAAAAAGCCATCGTGTCCGTACAGCGAATCGAGCTCAACATAAACAGCTCCGGGAATGTGCTCAGCAATAAATTTCGACTCTTCCACAGGGAAAAGAATATCTGAGCTCAAACCAATAACCAAAGTATTTGCCTTGATGCCGGCCAATACATTTTCTATTTTTTCACGCCCCTGAGACACATCATGGTTGTCCATGGCTACAGATAATGCACAATAGGAATACGCATTAAATCGGTTTGCTAATTTCTCGCCCTGATATTTTTGATAGGTCGAAGCTTTTAATTCACCGGAATCTAAACGTCCTTCCTGAGTTGATTTGTAGGTTTTGTAATTTCTGTAACTCAAAAGGGCTATGGCTCTGGCAGTTTTCATTCCCTGAATACCGGCTTGTTCATCCTCATCGCCCCAAGTAGGGTCGGTCGCTATGGCCAAACGCTGTGTTTCATTAAATGCAATTCCCCAAGGCGAATGTTTTGCATTGGAAGCAACCACCACTAAATTCTGTATGCACTCAGGTTCAATAATCCCCCACTCCAAAGCTTGTTGTCCTCCAATAGACCCTCCTATTAAGGTGTGAATCTTATCAATTCCCAATTCTTTTCTCAAAAGAATTAAAGATTTCGAAATATCTCGAATAGAAATCTCCGGAAAGTTTCCATAGTAAGGTTTTCCGGTGCCTGGATTTATTGATAACGGTCCTGTAGAACCATAATGAGATCCTAAAACATTTACGCAAATGATAAAATATTTTTGCGGATCGTAAAGCTTTCCTTCTCCAACCAGTCCGCTCCACCAATCAGCCACATCAGAGTTTGCTGTGAGTGCATGACATACCCACACAACATTGTCGCGGTTTGCATTTAGCTCCCCCAAAGTTGAATAACTTAGTTCAATCTGAGCTAAAGTCTCGCCGGACTGTAATGCGAATTCCTGTTTGTAAATAAATGTTTTATGATTCATGGTAAACGTTAAGGATAGTATTGATTTCTACATACAAAGTTCACTGTTGGCTTGTCAGCAACAACAGCAACACATAGGCATGGAAAAACAGATCGATCGCGAAACGACCGGGAACCCGGTAGGTATTCGTCTGTTGAGAACAGCGCCTGATGAATTTAAAAAAGATCCTTTTTTCATGACTTTTAGTCTTTTTGAAAAAGAGAAACCGTTCCAGTTAATAACCTTGTATCAGGAGAAAAAAAATCTCTACTGATAAGTCAGAAGAGATTGTTGTAGCAAAGCATATGCTTCTCGTCGTCCTTATTTTTCCTCTTTCGAGGCAGGATTTAGCACCTTGTCTTGCGACCGGTTGCTAAGGTTTCACCGGGCCTTTCCCTCCACCTTTCTGAATAAGTTACTCGTTTTTATTAAACGTTCTGGCAAAGATACACTCATAATGGGTTAAAATGCAAGTAATTTTTTGATTATTTCCATTT
>JANXFM010000163.1 GCA_024959975.1 Flavobacteriales bacterium | reverse complement strand
GTGTTGGCGTTAGGTATGTCCAGTCCACTTTCGATAATGGTTGTGGAGACAAGTAAGTCAAATTCACCTTCGATGAAGTCTAGCATTAAACGCTCCAATTTAGGTCCTTCCATACGGCCATGTCCTATGCCTACTTTTACGTCTGGACAAAGACGCTGAATCATTCCGGCTACTTCTTTGATATTTTCTATTCGATTGTGAATAAAGAAAATCTGTCCACCTCTCGAAACTTCATATTGTATGGCATCTCGAATGGTTTCTTCGTTAAATCCAATGTTTTGTGTTTGTACAGGAAGACGGTTTGGTGGAGCTGTTTTAATGGTCGACAGATCTCTTGCAGCCATCAGTGAGAATTGTAAAGTCCTTGGAATAGGCGTAGCCGTTAAGGTTAATGTATCTACATTTGCCTTGATGGTTTTGAGTTTGTCTTTTACGCCAACGCCAAATTTTTGTTCTTCATCAATCACTAATAAGCCCAAATCAAGAAATTTAACATCTTTACCAACAAGTCGGTGTGTGCCAATAATGATATCTACCTTTCCATCTGCCAGGTTTTGTAAGGTTTCTTTTTGCTGTTTTGTAGTTTTAAAACGGTTGATGTAATCTACTGTACAAGGAAAATCTTTTAAACGCTTGCGAAATGTTTTGTAATGCTGAAGAGCAAGAATAGTTGTTGGCACCAATATGGCTACTTGTTTATTGTCGCAAATCGCTTTAAATGCAGCACGTATCGCAATTTCGGTTTTACCAAAACCTACATCGCCACAAACCAGACGATCCATAGGCGTATTAGACTCCATGTCTTTTTTAACTGCCTGGGTGGTTTTAAGCTGGTCGGGCGTATCTTCATACAGGAAGCTAGCCTCTAATTCGTATTGCAAATAATTGTCGGGATTAAAAGCAAAACCCTTTACTGTCTTACGTTTGGCATACAACTGGATTAAGTCGTAGGCAATGGTTTTAATCTTAGTCTTGGTCTTGTTTTTTGTTTTTGCCCATTGAGGCGATCCGAGTTGGTGGATTTTTGGGGCTTTACCTTCCTTACCATTAAACTTGCTGATTTTATGAAGTGCATGAATGCTCACATAAAGCAAGTCATTGTTGCGATAAATAAGTTTTATCGCCTCTTGCTTTTTCCCCTGTACATCTATTTTTTGCAGTCCTCCAAATTTCCCGATACCATGATCGATATGCGTTACAAAATCGCCAATTTCTAAATTGGTAATTTCATCTAGTGTAATGGTTTTCTTGTATTGTTGTGCCGACTTGAGTTTAAATTTGTGGTAGCGTTCAAATAATTGATGGTCGGTGTAACAAAGTATTTTGTTTTCGTGATCTATAAATCCTTCATGGAGTGGAAGGAGCATTGTGCTGTATTTAAAGTTCTCGTCAATCTTTTCAAAGATGTTGTGAAAGCGTTCTTCCTGCTTTTGAGACGAGCACAGAATCAGGTTTTCGTAACCTTCATCAGTCTTTTCATTAAAATGTTCGATGATCAGATCGAACTGCTTGTTAAAGCTTGGCTGAAAAGAAGTCTGAAAATTAATTTCTTTTGAAGAATCCTGATTTTTTGCTCCAAACGAAACAATGTGAAAGTCATTTATTGACTGTTTAAATATTTTTGCATTGATGAAGAGTTCTTTCGGTTTGATGTGTTTAATGGTGCCATCCAACTCCTCGTAGGCATCATATGCTTTGAGGTAGAGTTTGTCTAAGTGTGCTTTACAAAGTTCCTCGTCTTTAATCCAAATCGTAGCCTTGTCGCCTAGATAATTCATAAAAGGAACCCGTGCCTCAATCATCTCTTTATTCTCTACATTTGGAATGATGTTGAGCTTTTTTACCTCCTGAATAGATAATTGTGTGTTGATGTTAAAGCTTCGAATACTTTCTACTTCATCGCCAAAAAACTCGATGCGATATGGATGTTCATTCGAAAAAGAGAAGACATCTACGATGCCGCCACGTATGGAAAATTGTCCGGGCTCAACAACAAAATCGGCATATTCGAAACCATATTCGAACATGGTTTCGTTTAAAAAGTTGATACCTATTTCTTCTCCAACAGTAAGTTTAAGGGTGTTTTTAGTAAGTTCCTTTTTTGTGATTACTTTTTCAAAAATAGCATCGGGGTAGGTGACAATACAGGAGGGTTTTCTGCGCGAATTCAACCTGTTGAGAACTTCAGCACGCATCAGAACATTAGCATTGTCTGTTTCTTCAATCTGATATGGACGACGGTATGAGCCGGGGTAGAAGAGAAGGTTTTTTTCGGGAATGAACTGCTCCAGGTCGTTGTGGAAGTAGGCTGCTTCTTCTTTATCGTTTAGGATAAAGATAAATGTTTGCTCAGATGCTTTGAAACAAGTAGAGGCTACCATAGTAGCTGCAGAACCTGTTAGTTCACTTAAATGAATTGATTTGTAATGGTCTAAATGTTCAAGAATTTTTTTGTCTTGAACACTTTTTAAATAACCGTTTAACAGTTCACTTTTTTTCATGTCCCTTTAATGGCTTAACCCCGATCAGTGTACTGACCGGGGTGCGTATTTTATGTAAATGGAGTTAAAAAATAAAAGTTAAAGGTTAAAAATTGATGATAAATTCCCTTAGCTTATTTTTTCTGACTCCTGTATTCTGTATTCTGACTCCTTAGTTAAAAAGCTCAACGCTTTCTCCATCATCTCTTTAGAGCCTGTAAAGAAGGGAGTGCGTTGGTGTATTTCTTCAGCTTTAATAGCTAACAAACGTTCGGCACCCCAAGTGGCAATACCGCCGGCTTGTTCTGCAATCATAGCTATTGGGTTGCATTCGTAAAGTAAACGCAATCTGCCTTTAGGTGCATCTGCTGTTGCCGGGTAGATAAAAATCCCACCTTTAAGCATGTTTCTGTGGAAGTCTGCAACCAGTGAACCCATAAATCGGGCTGTGTGTGTACGCTTTCCTTTTTCGTTTAATTCTTTACAGTAGCTAATGTAGTCTTGAACGCCTTTTTCTAGCGTATTGTAATTCCCTTCATTGATTGAGAATATGTTTCCTTTTTCGGGTGTTTTTATTGAGGCGTTCGTAAGCGCAAAAGTATTCGTTTTTGTATCAAAGGTAAAGGAGTGAACCCCATGACCACATGTGTAAACTAAAACTGTAGAAGTGCCATAAAGGACATAGCCGGCTAAAATTTGCTCGTGTCCGTAGCGATTAAACTCTTCTTTTTTTGGAGTTCCTTTTCTAGTTCTTTTAAAAACCGAGAAGATAGTACCCACGGAAATATTTACATCAATATTTGAAGAACCATCGAGAGGGTCTGTGGCAAATAAATATTCGCCCGTTTCGTTTAAGGTAATAATCTCTTCATTTTCTTCGCTTGCAATAGCTGCGATATATCCGGTGCCTTTAAGGTTTTCAATAAATTGCTCATTAGCGAAAAGATCAAGTTTTTGAACTTGCTCTCCTTGTACATTTTCACTTCCGGCTGCACCTAAAATATCTTCTAATCCGGCTTTGTTAATTGTTCGGTGTACATTCGTTGAAGCCTTCTCAACAGCAGTTAAAATTTTTAACATCGCTTTTGGGTCATCGCCGTGAAGTTCAGTTTTTTCTCCCACAAATTGATTTAGAAGCACAATTTCTTTGTTACTCATAATACATTTTCAATATTTATTTGATTCTAAAAAATATTTAGTTTAATCTTTTAGGGGGCAATCGTTGTTACCAAGTTTTGGTCTGACAAAGATAAGTTTTATGAGCAGTTCACAAAATGTTGTTTCAGCAATCACTACGAACGGATCATTGTAATAATTAATCCATTGTTATCCTGCCCTTTAAAAAATGTGTATATTTGCGCCCAATTTTGAGGAGTTCAAATTTTAATACCTTCATTTACAAGGTTTAACCATCAAATGAATTGTTGATGAATATTTCTAAAGAAAACATCGATTCTTTAAATGCAGTTTTGAAAATAGAGCTTTCAGCTGCTGATTATCAAGAGCGCGTAGCAACAGTTTTAGCTGACTACCGAAAAACTGCCGATATGCCGGGTTTCCGAAAAGGAAAAGTGCCTATGGGAGTTGTTAAAAAGCGTTACGGTATTCCGGTAAAAGTTGAAGAGATCAACAAGATCCTTTCTGATTCTATTACGAAGTACATCGTTGATGAAAAGCTAGATATCTTAGGGAATCCATTACCTAAAGAAGCTGAGCAGATTGACTGGGACAAACAAGAAGATTTTGTATTTGAATACGAATTAGGTTTGGCTCCAATATTTGAGGTGAAGATTTCAAAAAAGAATAAACTCGACTTTTATAAAATTAAGGCTGACGATACTATGATAGATCGCTACGCGGAAGATATTGCGAAGCGTTACGGTAAAATGTCTAGCCCGGAGAAAGTAGAAGAGAAAGATTTGGTTTATGGTACGTTCCAGGAATTAGATGCTGAGGGCTTAGCTGTAGACGGAGGTATTTCAAATCAAGCCTCTGTATCACTTGATTTCGTGAAAAAGAAAAAGTTGAAAAATGAATTTATTGGTTCTGAAAAAGGTGCCGTTATTGTTTTAGATCCTAAAGAGGCTTTTGAAAATGATACGGATACTGCTGCCATGTTGAATATTGATAAAGAGGCTTACGCTGACTTGAAAGCGCAATTTTCTTTTACTGTTGATAATATCAGTCGTATGGAACCGGCTACGCTGAATACAGAATTGTTTGATAAAGTATACGGTGAAGGTGTTGTGAAAAATGAAAAGGAATTCCGTGCGAAGATTGCTACCGAAGCAGAGAATATGTTCGTAGGAGAGTCTGATCGTAAATTCCAGAATGATGCAGTTGATTTCTTGTTAGAGAAGACTTCATTTGATTTACCGGAAGACTTTTTGAAGCGTTGGATGCAAACAGTATCTGAGAAGCCTGTTACTTTAGATGAAATTGAAAATGATTTTGAGGGTTATAAGAAGTCTTTGAAGTGGCAGATTATCGAGAATAAAATCGCTAAAGAAAACAATTTAAGTGTTGCTAAAGAAGAGGCTCTTGCAGAGGCTAAGAAATTAATTGCTGCTCAAATGGCTCAATACGGTCAGCTTTCGCCGGAGGAAGAGTTGTTAGAGCAATATGCTCAGCAAGTTCTTACGAACAAAGAAGAAGAGAAAAATATTTACGATCGCGTGTTCGCATCTAAAATGACTACTTTCTTTAAAGAGGCGTTTAAAATGAAGGAGAAAGAAATTTCTTATGAGGACTTTATAAAGTTAGCTCAAGCTTAACGGCTTAAACTATATCTATAAATATAT
>JANXFM010000102.1 GCA_024959975.1 Flavobacteriales bacterium | reverse complement strand
CTCGATCTTGGAGGGTAGACTGATAAAGATGCTTAGTGATAAGTATCGTAGATAAATGATAGGGGTCCTTTCGGGGATGACAGAATCCGGCTTATGACGGAGCTTTTCTTTTTTTTTACTCACTGACCTGTTGGCAGTTTTCAATGGTCAATTAATAATTCAAACCTCCCCTTATCGGAGTTCCATTTCCCAAAAGGAGAGTTGAGCATTTCATTCATTTTTCCGCCATTTTTTAGGGCTTCTGCTTCCAGGATATGAAAATCAGAAGTTTCGTCAATCCAGAAAATACGATCGGCTATTTGGAGTGCTGTTGTCCAATCGTGGGTACTCATAATAATAGACTTACCCTCTTCCCTACTAAATTTCTTCAAAAGAACAGCCAACTCCATGGTATGAGCCAGATCTAAAAAGGCAGTGGGTTCATCTAACAATAAAACATCGGTTTGCTGAGCCAAAGCTCTGGCCAAGATGACTCTTTGTCGTTCACCATCACTCAGGCCTGACATCCAACGATCTACATATTCCAAAGCACCGACTTTTGATAAACTAGCTTCAATAATCGCTTCGTCTTCTTGCTTCAATTTCGCATTCCAAGATAAATACGGATAGCGACCTGTAGCCACTACATCTTTTGCTTTCATAGTTACATCACGAAGCGAATCGGTTAAAACCACCGCCATTTCTTTTGCTTTTTCTTCTGCCGAAAAAGCCTCTAAATCTTTTCCTTTCAATAGAATCTCACCTGAAAGACGAGGCAATATTCCCATTAAGGTTTTTAATAAAGTCGATTTCCCTTTCCCATTGGCACCAAGTAAACAAATAAGTTCACCAGAATACAAATCGAAAGAAATATCCTTCAATACAGATACGCCATCATAACCTACGGAAACCTCTTTTAGTGCTATGTACTTCTTCTTATCCAAGACGATTCTTTTTTAGTAGATAATAAATCACGAATGGAGCTCCGAAAAGCGAGGTAATACTGTTGATGGGCAATACCATATCAAAACCCGGTACCTGAGCGATCATATCGCAAAGCAAAGCAATACATGCTCCGGTAAGTGCCACCAAAGGAATGGTAATTTTATGATCGGATTCTTCAACCCACAGACGCACCAAATGTGGAACGGCCATACCTAAAAAGGCAATTGGACCACAATAGGCTGTAACCCATGCTACTAATATTCCTACCAAATACAATAGTTGTCTGCGAATGGATTTTACGGAAACCCCTAAACTCTGTGCATAAGACTCTCCAAGCAACAGGCTGTTTAAGGCTTTAGAACGCGAGTAGGCAAAGACCAATCCCAAGACTAAAACGGGCAACATAATTTGCAAATCCAACCACTGCGTTTTAGCAAAAGAGCCCAATCCCCAAAGCACAAAACTTTGAATTTCTTCGGACCTGGAAAAGTATTGAAGCACACCCACTAAAGCTCCAGTGAGATAAGAAATCATCAAACCCAAAATCAATAAGCTTACTGAAGACCGAAAGCGTTTGGAAGCCCAGATCATAATAATAAGCACGAATAAAGAACCGATACAAGCAGCAAGAGGCACAGAAAGTAAAAAGCCTCCGGAAAAAAGCAAAAGCAACAAAGCTACACCTAAGCTCGCCCCGGAACTGATTCCCAACACATAAGGTCCTGCTAATGGGTTTCGAAAAAAACTTTGCATCAACAAACCTGAAACTGCCAAAGCCGAACCTGCAAAGCAGGCAGTTAAAGCTTTAGGTAAACGATATTCAAAAATAATAGCCTCGTAAGATGGATGCGACCAATTGTTTCCTTTGAGATATTCAAAAAAATCAGACAGAGGAATCGTTACAGAACCCAATAAGATATCGGCAATGAAAATGAGCACCAGAAGAAGTGTCATCAATAGGATTCTGTAAACCGTTTTATTCATCCGCCAAAGGTTTGTAATATTTTAATGCGCTGTTTGGTAAAATTTCCGAATGAAAAATTACAATTAAATCCGCTAATAGATCATCTACGTGAAGTAAGCCCGATTCCCAATAATCATTTCCACCAAAATCGCTTATGCGAGCATTGTTATTAAAAGCTTTTTTATTCTGAAAAGCCTCAAACAGACTCATATCGGGCAACTCTTTTCGAGCTTCTGCATAGGAAGCGTAAGCTCCCGTATTAATCCAATAATCGCTATCATAAGCCTTTTGGTAAACAAGCTCCCAATCGATAGGAGTGCTATTGGTTTTCTGAAGTGTGTCCCAGGGATAATAGCCCCCGGCATCTTCAATTAAATGTGCCGAATAACTCAATCCTCCCGGCATGTGCCATTGTTCTTTAAAAGGCATGTTAATGAGTATCTTAGGTCGAAAAGCCACGTCTACCGTAAGCTCTTTCAAGTTTTCATAGTTTGTTTTGATAGATTCAAAAATAGAATCTGCCTCAGCTTCTTTATCGAAGAAACAGGCAAAAAACCTAATCCATTCGGCTCTTCCCAAAGGTTGTTCTTCGAGATATTCGTAGGCATAAGCAAAGGTGATGTTCGGATACTTCTGCTCTATTCCAGTCGTATTCCCTTGCCAACCAAAAGAATAAATCAAATCGGCCTGAGCCATTAACAGGGCTTCGTGATTTATTTTCTCCACACTTCCCAACTCAGGCATATCCCTACGTTCCATCTCTTTACGAATGGACTCGGAATAGATGTAATCCTTTTCGTCTACAGCAACTAAATATTCTTCTAAGCCCAAAGCTTCGATGTATGCAGCATACACCGATGACAATGAAGCCAATCGTTTTACAGGGGTTTGAATAAAACCTTCTCTTACTTCATTCGATAGGTAATATCTGTGTAGTGTATCTTTTCGATCGGGCGAAAAAACCAAAAGCTCTTTGTGGTCTTCGTAATAATTGACTGCAAATCCGGTAGCGTAGTGAATTTCTAAACTATCGATTCGTTTAGATGAAGTCACTACTCCTTTTTTTACTTGTTGCTGACAAGAAAAGAATACAAAACTCAATATTATGGCTAATACACTTCTCATGGTTCGATAAAATCAAATTCGGAAGGAATCATTCCTACCTCCCACTCGTCTAATAAATTGCTTTGCAAATCGTACACCCAAACAGTTCCTTTCTGTACGTAATTTATGGCATCGGCTATGTAAATCTTATCTTCATGTACAGAAAGACCGTAAAACAACTTGCCTTCAGCAGGAATGATAGGTTTAGTGATCACATCATCGGTAAATTCATTGATGTGCCATACGCCATTCGATAAGAAATAGACATCGTGTCCGGCATCACTTACAAATAAGTCGGATGGATTCTCTCCTTCAAAAGTATGAGAATACAAAACATTTAAAGTCTGTGGTTCCATACAAAGCACCACTCCTACTCCATTGTTTTCACCACAAACCCACAAACGATCTTGATTGTCTTTTTTTAAGCTGTTTATGGAAGTTGAAAGCGGAATGTTATCTACAATGGCATCTTCATTACTGTCGATCACATAGATCTGATCGAATTCTAAATCAGCCACATAAACCAAATTATCAATCTGTACCATTTCTTCAGTTCGGCTCTCGCAATGAATGTAAGAAGATATCTCATTTGAATTGAGGTCTACCACAGCGATCTTATCCGCATAAAGGTCGGTTACATAGGCTTTGTCAGGACTTACAATTTGGATGTATCTCGGAGAAATAAAACCTGAAATGGTATTTTGTAACTCAAAGCTATTTCTGTCTACCACCTCTACTTTACCGGAGTTATTCAAAACCAAGTAAGCCTTATCATCACTCAAAGTAACCGACTGTAATACATCTCCCAAAGGACGCTGATTCACCCCTTGAAATACTTCTTTCAAAATGGTATCATTCTCTGCATCATAAAAACTTACGGAAGCATTTCCCCACTGAAAGTTTCCTTCATTGGCAATGAGGACTCCATTAGATAAAAAATGCTCTTTTTGAGGCAATGTAATCGGCTCATCACAAGATGAAACCAATACGATAAGTGCGATTATGACTTGATAAATCCTCATTATCTAATAATTAATTTTTGTCGATTTTTTTCACCCAAAATCTCATATTCCAAAACATACAAACCTTTCCAACTGACATATTGTGAGAGGTAAATTTCGGTATTGAAATCTATGTCTTGTATTCTTCCAAAAGCATCAATTAGTTTCATATTTTTAATTGGAGATGAAGAATTAAAACGCAAAACCGACTCCATAGATACCGGGTTTGGGTAAATCAAAACCTCTGAATGTTCATCAATGGATAAAAGGTTTTGGTGTATCACACCAATGGCATCTAAATCGAATCCTCCCTGCTCAAATGCTGTGGGCCATGGCTCGTTAATTGTTCTGCCAAAAGAATCGTAAGTAGCGTAAAGTGGATCTACACTTCCTACAACATCAACAATACGAATATGACTGATTGCATTGATATCTAACTCCGAATGAATACTCAATTCATTTAAATCGAATGGTGTTCCCCATTGTGCTGGGTATTTACCGGCTAAATTGTGGAGTTCCTCAGTCGCCAATAAATCGAAAGAACCCAGCTGGGCCTCTATACTTGTTATGGATTGTGATTCAAAACGAACGAAATTCTCCCCATCGGAACTGACCTCTACAAATGCCAACTCTAAAAAATAGGCATCAAAAGCATTTTCAAAAACCGCAAAATCGTAGCCTTCTCCATCAAATAAAGTATTCTCAAAAAAGAAGCTTGCAGAGCCTCCATCACCTAAACTAAGCACAGCAGGATCAGGTACTCCATAAGCAAAGTCAATTTCACCAAATGTTACCTTACCCAAAGTCGTGTCGGCAATATTCATCCATCCACGATCAACCTCACCTTCCTCAGCCCAATTCACAAACAAAGGAGAATCCATGTGTATGGCAATACACCCTTGCTCACCAATTATGGGTGAAAACTGTGCGAATACTGTACAGTTAATAAAGAATACTATTTTAAATAGTTTAAGCATCTAGTTAAAAATTTAAA